>JAEUUQ010000422.1 GCA_016787505.1 Saprospiraceae bacterium
GTAAGCACAACTTCCCGCTGCAACTCGTATTCAGCCGCAAAAGAGAAGCGGTAATTAAGTACTACCGGTACTTTTTTCGACTCCTTGTTTTCGAGTTGCAGCGGTATGTCATCGATATTTACGTCGAGTACTTTCAGCCCATTTGATGCCAGGTTGCGCTGGATATCGTCTTCGAGTTTGGCGCGGCTGAGCGTAGTAGCTGTCTCCGTTCTTATTTCATAAACCAGGTTATGCCTGGCGTTCATCAAATATTCGAACATCAGTTGCCAGCCCGTTCCTTCTAATTCCGCTTGTAAAGTGGCAGGAGCTGAAGCGGCCAGGGTTTTTCCGTCGGGCACGTGGAGAGTCAGGCCGACCTCCCTTGCCACCCTGTATGTTTGTGACAGCTTGACCAACAACCAAAACGCAAGGGCTATGCCGATACATACCAGCAGGATAGTGCGATCTTCAGAAGGCTTAATCCGTGGTATCCTCAGCAGCAGGCGTTGCAGGTTTTTTACTCTTGTCAGCGCCATAAATAGCATCGGTCATTTCTTTAGAGATGGAGTTTTTCAATACACGGATAAAAACCTTGTTGGCAATTTCCAGTGTGATGACCTCTCCGTCCATTTTATTGATACGACCAATAATGCCGCTCGAAGTGACCACTTCTTCCCCCTTCTGCAGGCTCTCCATAAAATTGCGCTGTTCGCGCTGCTTGCGAGCTTGCGGGCGTATGAGGAATAACCAAAAAATGAGAATCATGGCGCCAAAAAAGATCAGGTTGATCGTGCCTGGATTAGCCCCAGACTGAAGTAAAAGCGATTGAAATAATAGAATCATAATGGATTGTTTATCTGATAATTGTAGAAATTTTCTTTGATCTGGTATTTGGACATTTTTTGATCAGGTTAGCTGTAAACGCTAATTCGTCATTCGTCATTCGTCATTCGCCATTCTAACCATCCCCGTCAAATAAATCCGGGTTGTACTGGGATAAGTATTTGCCGTAATCGTAACAGGTTTACTCTGGCGCCCCGACTTACCTTTAGTATTAAAGCGCACCTCAATTTCGCCTTTTTCGCCCGGAGCTATGGGCGTGTCGGGCCATTTGGGCACCGTACAACCACAAGTAGAGCGGGCATCGCTGATAATAAGCGGCGTTTTTCCGGTATTGGTAAAAGAAAACCTGTGCGTCACCATGTCGCCTTCGAATACTTCTCCAAAATGATAAGTTGTAGAATCAAATTGAATTTTGGCGATATTAACCGTATCAAGCGGAGCAGTAGCCGACACCGGGTTTCTGATGATATCTGCATTAGAAGGCCGCCCTTCTGTAGAGATCGACTGAAACGACGTATCTTCCTCATTAGAAGATGCATTACATCCTGCCAGCAGCAGTACCAATCCGAACATCCAAATATGCGCATTCATAGTGTGGTGCGTTGACAACGCAAAAGTAGACCTTTTTGTCATAATAGAAAAAACCAAACTAAACCCCAACTTGTTTCGTTGGTTAGCATGCGAATTTTCCTGACAGGATTTATGGGTTCCGGCAAAACAACGGTAGGCGCCGAGTTGGCGAAGCTATTATCATACCCGTTTATTGATCTCGACGAACAACTCGTCATCGGGCAGGGTATGCCGGTCGCTGAGCAGTTTAAACTATATGGAGAAGAAGTATTCAGGCAAAAAGAGCGCGAGGTTTTGCGCCATACAGCCGTATATACTCATGCGGTTATTTCCTGCGGAGGCGGCGCTCCTTGTTATTATGACAATATGGACTGGATGAACCGGCACGGGATCACTGTTTTTTTGCATATCCCCCCCGAAAAGCTTGCCATCAGGCTACAGTCTGAAAAAATGCAGCGCCCCTTGCTGCAAAATCTTTCAGACGAAGAACTTGCCCTTTTTATCACTAAAAAATTACAAGAACGGCTGCCATATTACTTACTGGCAGCCCTTACCGCCGACGCTACCCTACCCGTCAAATCACTGTGCGCGCAAATTTTCCGCCAACTAAATGATATCAACGGCCGTTGATTGGGTCAACATGTGTAATTTAGCCCCAACTTGATGCAAGCTGCCATGTCGCACTTACTTCACATACCTTTTCGCGCTTTCCGGCTTCACTTCAATACCGGTGCCAAAATAACCATTCCCTTAAAGGACAAGGATGTGATGAGTATAGGCGAACCCATGCAGCTGCTGGCCCGCCGTTATGAATCGGTATTACAGCGAGAACTGCTCAACAAAGGGCAATTTGAGTTATTACTGCTGGAACTAACCAGTGGTGATTTTTACAAAAGCTCCATTGCAGTGTCTTTTCCCGCAGCAGCAGATGGCGTCAGCTATCCCGCTTTTGAACTCTCGTTCGATTATTTTTTCAATCCGCAGGCCAACGGCTATTGGGCAATTGTGCCCGCTCTGGGCGTAGAAGCATATGCTACCGATGATGTCGAGCTGACAGCCCAGCTCAATGAATCCATACGGATGGCATTTAATAGAAAAAAGAAGCTATCTGCCGTTCAAAGAATAGTTGCTTCAGTCTGGTTTGATTTTGTCGAATTATTGCAAGCACCGTTAGAGCTACAGGCGCCGACACCGGCAGAAATAGACCGCCTCGCCGACGCGCCCGAAGAAGAATGGCTGCCCCAGATAGCCCAATTACTGCAGGTAAAAGACCGGCAGTTGTACGGCCTCGATAAAGAGCTCAACGACTTGCTCGGCGCACTCAAAGACCAGTTCAACAACAATGTCTTACTGGTGGGGCCTTCCGGCGTAGGAAAAACCACATTGGTGTGGGAAGTCGCCCGCCAGTTGGAACAAACCGGCTATAAGCGAAAAATCTGGGAAACCACCGCCTCCGTGCTGATCAAGGAACTGGCCAACGATACCGACTGGCAGGACAATATCGCCTATTTGTGCAAAGAACTTACCGCCCTGGGTGATTGGCTTTTTGTAAGAAACCTGGCCGACTTGTTTGAGGTAGGCCGATCGGTTGGCAATGTATTGAGCGTAGCCGAATACCTGCAAAGTTATATCAGCCGGGGAGAAATTACCCTGATCGCCGAATGCACGGAAGAAGAGCTGGCGCGCATCGAACTGCAAAGCCCTCAATTTCTTACACTTTTCAAGCTAATTCGGATCGTACAGCCGCAAACGCAGGCGCTGGAGGACATTATCTTTCAAAAAGTGCTGCAAAGCGCAGCGGTTTCCGGCATGCAGGTCAATGAAGACGGTGTAAAAGAGCTCATCCGGCTCATCACTCGGTTTAATCCGTATTCCGGCTTGCCAGGCAAACCTATCCGCTTTATGGAGCGCCTGCTGTCGGGGCAGCTTCGCAGTGAACAAACCGCAGCCTCCGCAAGCGGCGTCATTACCCGCACCGACGTCATCAGGGCGTTTTGCGAGGAAAGCGGCCTGCCTTTGTTCATGGTAGACCCGGAAATCAGCCTGCAGCTTTCCCATATCGAAGATTTTTTCCAGCGCAACCTGTTCGGCCAATCCCTGGCCATCGAACGCGTGATCAACCTGATGGCTTCGGTAAAAACGGCGCTTACCCGGTCGGGGCAGCCCATCGCATCGCTACTGTTTGTTGGCCCTACCGGAGTGGGCAAAACAGAAATGGCCAAGCTCGTTGCTGAATTTATGTTTGGCGACCGCAGGCGGATGCAGCGTTTTGACATGAGCGAATTTGCCGATTTTTGGAGCGTAGCCAGGCTAACCGGCGCAGATTCACAAGAGGAAGGTTTGCTTACCGCCGCTATTCGCAAATCGCCTTTTAGCGTGGTGCTGTTTGATGAAATTGAAAAAGCCGACGCTTCCTTTTACGATCTTTTGCTCCAGATACTCAGCGAAGGCAGGCTCACCGACAGCAAAGGCAACGTGATCAACTTCTGCAGTTGTATTATCATCCTGACTTCCAACCTCGGCGCCGAGAAATTGCGCTACGCCCCGGTGAGTCTTCAGAAATCAGGCCAACCACGGCAAGATCTCCAGGACGCCTTTATCAAAGAAGCCCAGCGTTTTTTTCGCCCCGAATTGTACAACCGGATAGACCAGGTACTGGTTTTCTCTCCCCTCGATAGCGAACTGATGCGCGCGATTGTAAACCGCGAAATCGAAGGCGTTTTGCAACGCGAAGGCATCAAATTCAGGCGACTCGATCTTACTATTGTGGATGAAGTGTACGAATACCTGTCCAAGGAAGGTTATCACCCGCAATACGGCGCCCGCCATCTGCAAAGGGCCATCCGCCAGTACCTTCTTATACCCCTGGCCAAAGCCCTCAATGCGCAGGACGCAGAAGAACGCATCATCGTCAACATCACCATGAAGGCCGATGCGCTCCACGTAGACGCCCACGCCGACCCCGAAGGGCTCGAACTACTGATAGCCGAACTCGAAAAAGACAGCTACGCAGAATACGCCGGATTTTTGCGCCGGCAAATCCACGCCCTGGCTGAAGGACATTGCTACGTACACCTCGTCAATGAAATAGCCCTCCTGGAACGCCAGCAACAACAGCAAAGCAGCGCTTTTTGGCAGCAGGAACAACTGGTAAGAAAACTCAACGCGCTGTACGACCTGCAAAAAAAGATGAACAGCCTCCAACAGCAAATTGAAACCGTGGAATCGAGCCTCTGCCTGGCCCGG
The DNA here is from genome assembly GCA_016787505.1 of Saprospiraceae bacterium. GTDB lineage: Bacteria > Bacteroidota > Bacteroidia > Chitinophagales > Saprospiraceae > JABWBR01. The sequence continues at coordinate 4,639 of JAEUUQ010000422.1, forward strand.
CTCGGCCTCGAAAAGTTTAATCCCGCCGTACAGCAATACCTTGAAGACTGGGAAAACCAGTTAAAAAACTTCAAACTCGATCTATTGGGCAAAATGTTTCCCCAATATAATTATTGTCATCTCGGCATTTACGGCGCCGACATAGAACCTTTGCTACAAATATATTTAGACCTGCTATCGCAAAAAGGCTGGAAATACAGCGCACAACTCGTCTGGTACAGGGAGAGCTATTATCACGAAATGGTTGCTTCGGCCAACCAACCCCGGCAGCCCCGGGAAGCTTACCTGAAAACGCCGGTTTCGGGCGTTTTTGAAGAAATACCCGCTCCTTCGATACCGGGAGATTTATGCTGCGGTATTGAACTGGCCATCAGCGGCCTGTGTGCACAGTTTTTTTTTCAAAACGAAGGCGGCGTGCAACGCTGGACGGATGCACAAGGCAGAGACAGCCTTTATCTGGTTGCCTTTAACCAGGAAGCGCTTCAAACGCCGGTTAAAATTCACCGGCAGGAAACCTATAGAAAGCTGCCGCCGCGGCGGGTCGTCAGCCCGGTGGAATGGCGTGATACGGTTTACAAAACCAAATTCAACCAACCTGAGAAGTCGCCGAAAGAGTTGCTGTTGCAACAGCTAGATATACAATTCAGCCTACATGTCGATTCGTCTCTCTAAAAATAACACAGCAGAGTTAATCGATTACAACCATTTTTAGCCCGCCCATCATCCAATCGTTTGCCCCATAAAGCACATAGTATACTCCAGCGGTTAGTGTGCCAATAGGCAATTCAGCCTCTCCTCCGATCACCTCAAATCGGCCCAGGCGCTGCCCCTTGGAGTCTGTCAGGGTGTACCAAAGCGTTTGCCCCATTACTTGCACATCCCATTGCGTCAGGCAGCGCTCCCCGGCTTTAGCGGGATTTGGGTATAATTTAATTGCCGCAGAATTGTATGGATGCCCCACAGCTACATCCGCACTAATCGTTATGTCCAACCCCAGCGCGCAGCCCAGCGAATCGGTAATTAAAGCCTGGTAATCGCCAACACCCAAGCTATCGATGATTGCACCCATATCGCCCGTACTCCAGTCCACCCCGTATGGCGGCGTTCCGCCTGTGATCTGATTTATTTCAATACTACCGTCAGTAGATTCAAAGGAGCTCGCATTGACTGCCTCGTACGCTGCGGATAACGGCTGCGGACTATCAATTTGCACAGCCAAGGTGTCGCTGCAGCCCGGAAAATCCGTTACGGTGACCTGGTACGTGTCGGGAAGTAGTTGTTCATTCCCCGTACCGCTCTGGCCTTGTTCATTCAGCCAGGTGTATGATAGCGGGCCGTCGCCATTGGTTGTTACCACAACACTGCCTCCCGGTTCGTCGGCGCAATCCGCCGGGTAGGCTTCGCTGTTCAGCAACTGAAAGTGGGGCCGCTCGTAGGCGCCTATATCTACCTGGCTTTCCAGAATGCGTGGGACTCCCGCCAAATCGTAATAGATACCCAGGCTATCAAGGTGCGCATTACTACCTGCGTTGATGGCCGGCGAGCAGGCTGCTAAGCGAAAATCATTCATAAGCGTATCCACAAAAACCGGGTAGGTATCAAAGATATTACCAGCTTCGCAAGCTACAGCTCCGCCTGGCAGGTTGCAGTCGTTAGCGCTGATCAGGCAGTGGCGGATGCGGTAGTCATAGAGCGTAAAATTAGTTGGATTGCCGTTGTACAATATCCGGCCAAGCGGTTGCGAGGGTTCCCAGATGACGCTGTTGGCAATTTCCATGCGGTTGTAGTAATCCTCGTAGTCAAACAGCGGGTCCCAGTTTTTAGAAATAGGGTATTTGCCGTTTTCGTAAAAAGTGCAATTCTGGATTAGTCCGTCTGCAGCGCCCGGCCATGCATTATATGCAACCGCACCATCGTTACGGATGAACATCGTATTATAAATATTGAAACTTACTTTTAAGGGAGGGCTCACATTACCCCAAAACATGATACATCCATATTTCTCAGGAAATGTGATATCGTTCGCCCTAAATTTGGAATCGCCAATTACGATGCGACCTATGGAACCGGATTCATAACCGAAATAAATAGCCGAGCCTTCCATCCAACAACTATTATTAGAAAAATCACAACCCAGGAATGTGGTGTTGCAGATTGACCCTGAATTAATAATATATGCTGCTGCTCCGGCAGTATTTGGCGCGATATTGCCATCAAATATGCAATTGCTGAAAAATAAATTATATCCGATCGAATCCTCGCCTGTCTCTTGTGTATTGATAAACGTAAAAGCGCCACCGCCATCACCTCTGTTTGAATAAAAATCGCAATTATTGATTAATAGAAGTGCTTCCTGCGAGAAAGTTTCATAAAAAATAGCGCCGCCGCTACCATATGCGAAATTATTTTCAAAAATACAATCTGTCAATTCCAGGTAGAAACTCGGGTCTTTAAGCATAATTGCGCCTCCGTTGTTCAATCCAATATTCTCGATAAAACGACAGTTGCGCATGATAAATCCGCCTCCAATCGGGCTATCTCCTTCCTTGTATATAGCGCCGCCATAAGTCACCGCATAATTCCGTTCAAATACGCAGTCCGTTATCACCGGGTCCGCCCAGCGGTTCCCGCCCACGCCGTAGCAATAAATACCGCCGCCGAGCCGGGCCGTATTCAGCACAAACCTGCAGTGCCTTATTCTGGGCCTGGCATAGGGGAAATTAGCATTGACATCTACATAAAGGCCGGCCCCAACATTATACGGTCCCACGTAAGTTTCTCCTGGCGTTTGATAAGCAAAACCCCGCGTAATGGTAAAGCCGTCTAGTACCGTATTTTCATCCGTGCCTAAGGTGTACACCACGTGCATGCTGTTGTCTGTGCTATCTGCCGGGTCGCCGATTTCTCCGCTCAATACCGTTTCGTAAAGCTCGGGGTTGCGTTGCCACTCGTACCACTCCGTGCCGTTGAAGCCGCCCAGTATCGCCACGCCGTTGCGCAGTTCAAATGATACGGTGCGGTCGTCATCATCTGTGGGGTGATAAACGCCCTGTGCTACCCAGATCGTGTCGCCGTATTGGGCTACGGCAATGGCGTCTTGTAAGTTAAGAAAGGCATCTATCCAGTTCAACCCATTTTCCTGGCTGCCGGCTGCGTTTTGGTCGACGTAGTAGCGCGTGTTGTCGCCGTTTTGTCCGTTAGCTATTATTAAATGAAGTTGGAAGATTATAACAGGTAGTAACCTTTTCATAATGAATGGATTATAGGGGGCTAAGCGGCGTTTCCCGACTCCATCAAAGCGGGAGACGCCGCTTGGCTGTTTAATTTACTTTGATGATATTTCCTGTGTACAATTCATTTCCGATTGTAACGCGGTAGGATAACATACTGCCCTGTAGTGCGGAAGTTGAAGCAAAAGAAATAGTGTGTATACCAGCACTATAGCTACCGGACGAACTGAGTGACCCGTTAGAGCTGTCCAGTATTTGTATAGTCATATCTGCGGTCTCTCCCAATTCCACATCAAAAGCGACAGCGTTGTTGGTGGGGTTGGGGTACACACTGAGCACTTTGTGCTTAATTTCTTCTGCTTGTACCTCCAACGCGAGCGATACCTCCTTGAGATTTAAATCCGGATCGTAAAACAGATTTTCGATGATGGTATGATCGAGTTCGATGTAGTCCGCGATATCGCAAACCTGCCTTAACGCTTTCACATGCAGTTTAAACAGCGTTTTGGTCGTATTATTCAGTACTATCGGTGAGCCCGCATAATCTATCCACATCGTGCGCAATTCTCCATCGTTCAAAAAGGCTAATCAGGCTACGGGCGGCGAGTATTTCTTCAGTTGTACTTTCAGGTGTTCCGCAGATATTCAGTTGTTGTGCGTGTAACGGTGGCAGGTTCAACAAAAACGTCAGTAAGATACTAATGCAAATAACCCGTGTGCATTGTGTGCGTGTGTGTGTGTGTGTGTTCACGCACAATGTCAATAACAATCATTAGGTTTTTCATAATACAAAATTTTAATATGATTAGATAAAGCTATATACACGACATAAGAAGATGGACAATATACTAAAAAAAATTGTAACTATTTAGGTCGCCTTCATTGGAGTCCTAAAATGCCTGGTTTTGCCCTAACCCTAAAGGGAATCCAGGCATTTTAGGCCTTTGCTCCCTTCAGGGCTGGGGCAAACAAAGGGCTAAAATGCCGAGCGAGAAGCGACCTAAATAGTTACAAAAAATTTAGCATACGCATTAAAAAAAACAACGTGCCGGCTAATTGACAAGAAGACATGCTTTGATATGAAATCAGAAAGGTAGAGGCAATTATACAGAGTTAGCATTCAGCATGCCAACTGATCGTTTACATTTACCCCTTTTTTAGTTAACATAACAATTTCGACTGCATACGGCCAAAAGCCAGTCAGGCTAAGGGTAACAGGTTTTTTCAAACATTGATTAATTATGTATAAATAATTGTTTATCAATAAATTAAACAAATGAATTACACTTTACGCTCGTCGAAAGTTCGATAATTTTTTAACGAAATTAGTTGCCAGGAAAAGGGATAATACCTACTTTTACGGCTGTGGTTTTCGAATTACTCCGGCACAAGCCGGTCAACTTATATTAGTATCAGTAAGTTAGGTAAGCTCCGCTGTGTTATGCAGCGGGGTTTTTTTATTTTACGCAGTTTGGTAGCCTATTGCTATATTTGCCGCCGGACTAAAAAAGTACGATCATGAACTTCGATCTCATCGTCATAGGCAGCGGACCCGGTGGTTATGTGGCCGCTATCAGAGCAGCTCAGTTGGGGATGAAAGTAGGCGTGGTAGAGCGGGAATCGCTGGGGGGTATTTGTCTCAACTGGGGTTGCATTCCCACCAAAGCCCTGCTGAAAAGCGCCCAGGTCTTCGAATATATCAATCATGCCCAGGACTACGGCATCAAAATAGGCAAACCGGAAGCTGATTTCGGCGGTATGGTCAAAAGAAGCCGCGACGTAGCCGACGGCATGAGCAAGGGCGTAAACTTCTTGTTCAGGAAGAACAAAATCACGATCATCAACGGCAACGGCAAGCTGACGCGCAATAAAACAGTAGCTGTTGTGGATGAAAGCGGCAAAACTACGGAATACACGGCGCCGCACATCATCGTCGCCACCGGAGGCCGCGCCAAAGCCCTGCCCAACGTGCCCATCGACGGCGAAAAGGTGATCGACTACCGCAAAGCCATGAGCTTGCCCAAGCAACCAAAGAGCATGGTGGTGATCGGCGCCGGCGCTATCGGCGTGGAATTCGCCTATTTCTACAGCACCATCGGCACGGAAGTTACCATCGTAGAGTTTCTGGAGCAGGGATTGGTCCCCCGCGAAGACGCCGACATCTCAAAAGAACTCGGCAAAATATACCAGAAAAGCGGCATCAAAGTGATGGGCAACACCAGCGTAGAAGCAGTGGACACCAAAGGCAAAGGCTGCAAAGTGACCGTCAAAAACCGCAAAACCGGCCAGACGGAGGAGATTAGCTGCGATATCGTGCTTTCAGCCGCAGGCGTGGCGCCCAATACCGAAAACATCGGCATCGAAGAACTAGGCATCGCCACCGACCGCGGCATGGTAAAAGTAGACGAATACTACCGCACCAATGTAGCCGGCATCTATGCCATCGGCGATATTATACCGGGCCCCGCATTAGCCCACGTGGCCAGCGCCGAAGCCATTATCTGCGTAGAAAAAATCGCCGGGCATCATCCCGAGCCCATGGACTACAACAATATTCCTTCTTGCACCTATTGCAGCCCGGAAATAGCATCTGTCGGATACACCGAACTAGCCGCCAAAGAAGCCGGCTACGAGATCAAAGTAGGCAAGTTTCCCTTCACCGCTTCCGGAAAAGCCAGCGCAGCAGGCGCTAAAGCCGGTTTTGTGAAGGTGATCTTCGACGCGAAATACGGCGAGTTCCTCGGCGCCCACATGATCGGCGCCAACGTAACGGAAATGATAGCCGAAGTAGTGGTAGCGCGTAAGTTGGAAACAACAGGCCACGAGATCATCAAATCGGTACATCCACACCCCACCATGAGCGAAGCGATTATGGAAGCCGCTGCCGCCGCGTATGATGAGGTGATACACCTTTAAGACCGCAGTAGTAGAGTCGCAAAATTTTGCGACTCTACTAAATAAACGTGTTTCTTACCTTTTCAAACAGCCATTCTATCAGCTTCTTGCGATCGGTAATAACCTGAGCTTTGCCGGTCATGGCATTTTGCCCTGCCTCTAAAACTCGCCCGGTGCTGGTAAGCATGCCTTTGGGGAAAGTCACCTCAATACTGATCTCGCCATCGGAGGCGAGTTTGCTCTTTTTGGATACCACACCTCTCACCACGCCAAATTCTTCGTAGGGATAACTATCAAACTTAACGATCACATCGTTGCCTACCTTAACTTTACCGGAGCCGACCAGCTTAACCTGTCCTTTGCCTACAATTTCCTTGCGTTTTACAGGCACAATAGTCATCAGTTCCATATCCGTACTCACGTACTGTTTTTCAGTAATTGCATCATTCGACAAAATGACCACACCGTCTACCGGGGCTCTGACCAGGTATTGCTTAGTCCATTCTTCCAGCCTGTTGCGCAAATTGCCAAAGCTCTCCAACAATTCACGGTTTGCCACGTCGAGGTTATTGTCAGACCCCCTCCGAAAACTGGAAATCTGCCCTTTAATGAGCTGAATTTCTATCTGTTTGGTTTTGATATTGGACTCCGAGCCCTGTACCATACGTTCGCTCGTGAGAACTTCTTCTTCCAGTTTGTGTACTTTATCGATAGATGACAGGTTATCGCTCATCAAATTTTGCTCGCGGGTAAACCTGTTTTTTACAAGTGCCAGTTGCTTCTCAAGGCTTTCTTTTCGTTTTTTCTCCCATTCCAGCGCGGATTGCTCCTTTCTCAGTTGGTCGCGCAATTGGGAGCTCGTCAGGTTGTCGAATTTACCGGATCGGCCGGAGGTATAGGCCTCTTGTTTTTCCATGAAAGCGTAATACGCGTCTTGAAGCTCGCCCAAAATGAGGTTTGGCGGAGGCCGGAAAGCCATGATAGACGGCACGTTAATATCTTTTACGCGTATGATATGGTCTTCCAGGGTAAGCACGTCGGCGTAGTTAGCCTTGTTTTCAAACACAATCAGCAATTCGGAGGCAGACACCGTATCTTCGTTAACCGCCTTTAGTTCACTGATAAAAGCCGAGCGCTCGGCCAGGATTTTGCGGGGAGGATCGGTAGAGGACACACGAATGTCGGCCTCGATACTATCGGGATAAGGTATCAAAAATCCTATCCATCCCAGTATCACTAAAGTAGCCAGGGCGAGCGTAGTACCCCAACGCACCAACCACGATGGAGGCGTGCCGAGGATTTCCTGCACCTCTTCGCTTCTGATCTCAATATCTTTATCGGGTTGCATGCTAGCGGGGGTTATGCGCCGAGTTCCAACTGATTGCGCACCAGGTGATAATAAGCGCCTCTGATATAGGTAAGTTCTTCATGCGTGCCTTGTTCCACAATTTCACCTCCGTCGAGTACCACGATGTTATCAGCGTTCATCACCGTACTTAAACGGTGAGCCACGATAACCACTGTTTTTTGTCTAAAGAACTCTTCGAGGTTTTCCATGATCACCATCTCGTTATAGGCATCAAGAGAGGTTGTAGCTTCGTCAAAAAACATGTACTCCGGGTTTTTGTATACCGCCCGGGCAATAAGCATACGCTGGCGCTGGCCTTGGCTGAGGCCCAGGCCTTCCGTTCCTATTTTGGTATTGTAACCAAGTGGCAGCGACTCGATAAAAGACTGGATATTAGCTACTTTAACTGCTTTTAGTAGTTTTTCCTTGTCCACTATCTCATCTCCCAGGGCTATGTTTTTGGCGATAGTGTCGTTAAAAATAAACCCATCTTGCATTACTACGCCGCATTTGCTGCGCCATAGCTTCATATTCAGATTTTTCAAATTAACATCGCCGATTCTGACACTGCCCTCTACCGGCTGATAAAACGCCAGCAATAATTTCAACATAGTCGTTTTACCGCTGCCGCTACTTCCCACGATGGCGGTAGTTTTACCTTTGGGAATATGCAGATTGACATTTTTCAATATCGGGCGGGTATGCGGTCCGGGATAATGGAAAGACACATCATCCAGGATCAGGTCGCCAAACTCGGGCAGAATGGTGATTTTTTCTTCCAGATTCTCCTCGTCTTCTTTGCTATGAATTTCGTTCATACGCTCGAGGCTCATCTTGGTCTCCTGCCAGGAGGCAATAAATTCGATGGCTTGGCTAAGGGGCGTATTCAACTGGCCCACCACATACTGAATGGCCACCAGCATACCTATCGTCATATCGCCATCCAGTACGGCTTTTGCTACTATCAAAGTGATAATAAGGTTTTTGCCTTCATTTATCGCCGTAGCGCCTGCGCGTTGTATCTGCTCGATACGCATAGAGCCGATGGCGGTGCGGAACAAGCGTGCCTGCACGCGCTCCCAGTTCCAGCGTTTCTGTTTTTCGGCATTGTGGAGTATAATCTCCTGCATACCGTCTATAAGTTCTATCAAATGGCTTTGGTGCTCTGCTGACTGGTCGAATCGCTTGTAATCAAACTCACGGCGCATATTTTGAAGCAAATACAGAAATAACAGATACAGCATGGTACCTGCCAGAAAAACAGAAGCTACTGCCGGATGCCAGAAAAAAAGCAACAGCGAAAAAGCGATAATATTGACAAAAGAAAAAACAGATACCAACGTAGTAGAAGTCAAAAAACGCTGGATGCGCTCGTGGTCAGCTATACGCTGTAGTAAATCGCCCGTCACCTTGGAATCAAAAAACCGCACGGGAAGACGGGTAAGCTTGATCAGGAAATCGGATATAAGGCTTACATTAACCCGTACACCGATATGTATGAGTATCTGGCTGCGAACATATTCTACGCCTACCTGGGTTATCAATAACACGGCCTGTGCGATCAGGGCAATTTTGATAAATCCCAAGTCAGCGGTGCCGATACCTACATCGATCACTGATTTGACCAAAAACGGGAATATCAGTTGCAAAATGCTGCCGATAAACAGCCCCAAAGTCAGTTGGCCGATTAAAGCCGTGTGCTTTTTAAAATAAGCATACACATACCACCAACTGGCTTTGCTGGTCGACTGGTCATCGCGGTCAAAAAAGGCTGGCGTAGTTTCCAGCAGGAGTAAGACACCCATCGCCTCTCCTTCTTCCGAGTCGCTCACCCAATTCTCCAAAAATTCCTGGCGGGTCAGCTTGTAGGTACCCGAAGCGGGATCTGCTATCCACACGAAGTTTTTGTTGGCTTTGTATACCACCACAAAGTGGTTTTGGCGCCAGTGCACAATACAGGGCATGGGGATATCGGAAGACAAGCGCTCGTAGGTGGTCTTTACCGCGAGGGTTTGGAGGCCGATATGCTCTGCAGCGTCGCTAATGCCAAGGAGGGTAACGCCTTGTTTACCTATATGGGTAAGCTCCCGGAGGTATTCGAGGGTGTAATACCTGCCAAAATGGCGAGCGACCATGCGCAGGCAGGTGGCCCCACAATCCATGGCGTCGTGTTGTGGATAGAACGGAAAGCTATTCAGCATATAGCGGATTGGATGGCATCACACAAATTTAACAATGAATTTTCAGCATTATATTGCATTTTTGACGCATTTTTTATAAAAAGTTGCAGAAATTGCCCTTTTTATGGCAAAAAAAGCCACTTTTTTATCCTTCAGGCATGTTCAACACATTTTTATCCGTCGTTAGCGTGGTTCCCGACACCTGGCAGCAGGGCCGGCTTACCGACTTTTTGCAGCGTTTGCACCCCCTGCTCGATACGCATTTCAGCGATTTTGAGATCATTTTGGTAAATAACTGCGCCGGCTGCCCGGTTGACCCCGAAATAGCCCCGCTGGATGAATCGCTAAAAAAGAACATCTACCTGCTCAATATGTCTAGCCCGGTAAATAAAAACCACGCCATCGTGGCCGGCCTCGACCGCGCCAACGGCGATTATACGGTGATTATCGAACCCGCTTTTTATCACGCCCCCGAAGTGGTTGTTTCTCTTTTTGAAAAAACCCGCGAAGACTATGATATCGTATACCTGCGGGCGCGTACTCGCGAAGTGAGGTATTACTTGCGCTGGCTCTACGGCTTGTTCTATTCGATATTAAAACGTTATTCCAAACTCAAAATTGACAAAAAAGCTCACAATACACGTATTATTTCCCGCAGAGCCCTCAATTCGCTGTTGCGACTGCGCGAGAACCTGCGATATATGAAGGCAATTTATTCCATTGTGGGTTATCGCACCACTCATCTGCTCGTCGAAGAGCCGCTCAAAGAAGACATGGATGAAGCCTTTACCGAGCGCTTCCGCACTTCGTTGCTGGCCATTACCTCTTATACCACTTTCCTTCGCACGCTCCTGCTGTGGATTTTCCTGTTTTCGCTTTTATTCCTGATAGGCGTGGTGGTCAATGCGCTCAAATTCAAGTTCACGGGCTTTGATCTACTCGGCAACGCCACCCAGGCCAACGCCGGCTGGACCTTCCTGGTGCTGCTCATCTCTGTTTTTTTTGCGGTCACCTGTCTCAACCTCTACATCATGTCGATTTATCTGTCGAACATATACAGCGAGATCAAACAGCGGCCACTTTATATTATTGAATCTATCAAGCGATTTTAAGCCTATGTCGTTGCGCATCGTTTTTATGGGCACGCCTGCCTTTGCCGTACCTACGCTCGATTTGTTGATCCGGGAGGGATACCAGGTGGTAGGCGTGGTTACTGCTGCCGACAAAACCGGCGGCCGGGGCCACAAGCAATTGATCGAATCGCCCGTTAAGCAATACGCCGTGGCCAAAGGCTTGCACATTCTGCAACCCCTCAAGCTGAAAGATCCCGAGTTTTTGGCGGCCTTACAAGCGCTCAAAGCCGACCTCCAGGTAGTCGTCGCATTCCGGATGCTGCCCGAGGCGGTATGGCGAATGCCTGCTTTGGGCGCCTTCAACCTGCACGCCTCCCTGTTACCCAAATACCGAGGGGCCGCCCCCATCAACTGGGCGATCATTCGAGGCGAAAAAGAAACGGGCGTCACTACCTTTTTCATTCAACAGGATATCGATACCGGCGACCTGCTTTTCCAGGAACGCATTCCCATAGGTGAGAACGAAACGGCCGGCGAACTCCACGACAGGCTGATGAGCCTCGGAGCAGGTGTAGCGCTCAAAACGGTTAAAGCCATCGAATCGGGAAAATACCACGCCCTTAAGCAAGACGACAGCCAGGCCACCTCAGCACCCAAGTTATTCCACGAAACCTGTGAGATCAACTTTGATCAATCCACCGAGGCCGTACATAATTTTATCAGGGGATTAAGCCCCTACCCTGCCGCCTGGACTACCTTTCAGGGACTCGAGCTCAAAATACTTCAATCCGTTCCTGTGTTTTCCTCTCCGGCCGAACCTCCCCGCACTGTAGTATCCGATCACAAAAAATGGCTTCACATCGCCACAGCCGACGGCTATGTCAATGTGCTCGAATTGCAATTGCAAGGCAAAAAAAGAATGTCGATAGCTGACTTTTTAAATGGCTATAAATGGTAAGCTTTTG
>JAEUUQ010000439.1 GCA_016787505.1 Saprospiraceae bacterium
TGAGCGGAGTCGAAATGACCGACCACCGGGCATGTTCGTTTCGGCTCCGCTCAACGAACGGCCATCGATAACAGGATAGTTCAGGAGGTGATTTTGAGATCACCACCTGAATTTTCTTTGCTGTCAGGTTTGAGATGTCACCTTTTCTCATGCTTCGAAAAGATTACCTCTTTGCAACTTGTTTTTCCTTTCCGTGAAATCCGTTTAATCACAGTTCATCCGTGATTCTGACACCGTAGTCTGAATCACGGATTCCGCGGATTTTTGGGATTCCACGGATCTTTAGCGCGCGTTCATTCCCCGCCATATAAGGCTCGGAATGCTTTAAAACTAATAATCTTAATTCCGGCAATTTCAACCCTTTCCAACAGTAATTTATCTCCTGTAACGAGGTGCGTTGCCCCGGCGGTAATACCCAGTTCAAAAAGAAAGTTGTCTTTGGGATCAGGGGCTGAGGTGAAGGATTGAACAGGTGTGATTAACGTTGTTACGCTCGAGACGTAGTTGAGGTATTCTTGGGGATCTAAGGTAAGGTATTTAGAAATTTTAGGGCGCTGAAGTACATCTTCCAACTCAGTCAATAAGGATGGGGAAATGTAAATAAGCAGATCGTATTGTATGATAAGGACTGTCAAATCTCCCAAGCGTTTTTGCAGTATATAGCTCACCCATATATTTACGTCCAAAATCAGTTTATCGGGCTTCATAACGCTTGCTTCTTACAGCCTTTACTTCTTCCATTATTTCTTCATCTGTCAGATCGCTAGGCCGAACGGAAGCATCCAGCCGAGTGGCATTGTTGAGTAATTGCACCCATTTTTCATTTGCATTGGATGACAATATTTTTTCAATAACAACGAGCATTGCCTCGTTGTCTATTTTGGTGATAAGCTCAATCGTGTGCAGTTTGCGTTCGGCTAAGGTAGGTGACATGTGTATCTTATTTTTCCAGAATATTTAATTATCCTCACTTCCCAAGTCATATATTGATCAAACAGCAAAATAGCTGACTTAGTTTCTCAACATTCAGTTCCGTATAAAAAACGACGTCACAATATCCCCGATATAGCCGCCGAGGGTGCTCTCTGTGGCGTTATCTTACCCTCGGATAATTTTGTCTGTCCATTAAAAACACTAAATTTAAGCCCAATAAACTACATCGGCCCCTTGAAAACGTCAGTAGACATATTTATCGCATACTCGCACGATGACAAACCGCAAAAAGACGAGTTGAAGAAATTTCTGCGCCCCCTTCTCAACGCCGGTCAGATCAAAGTGTGGGACGACCACGACATTGAAGCGGGCCGCGACTGGGAGGCTGAAATCAAGAAAAAATTATACGGCGCCGATATCATCCTGCTGTTGGTTAGCCACAACTCGTTGGCCTCCGATTATTTTTATGGCAAAGAAGTAAAAAGTTCGTTGCAGCGTCACGAGCGTGGTGAGGCTGTAGTGGTGCCCGTGATATTGAGTCCTTGCCTTTGGGAGGAAACCCCTATCAGCAAATTGGAGGCTCTGCCGGCCAAAGCCCGGCCAGTGTCGCAGTGGCCTACGCAAGGCGAGGCTTTTGCTGACATAGCCCGCAATATCGCAGAGATCACAAGACGCCTGTTGGCTCAACATCGGCAACTGCAGGATATTGAAGAACAACGCCGGCAATACGCCGCCGCCGCAAAGGCCGCCGACCACCTGTATGCGCAGCAGCGCTGGAGCGAAGCCCGCAAGGCTTATACCGATGCATTAGCCATGTGGCAATCCTCGTTTGAACCCGCCTCCACCACACTGCAAAGCCGTATTGCCGACTGCGACCAGGCCCTGAAACGCGAATCGGATTATACCCGGCATATCGACAACGCCCGCCGCCACCTGCAACGCCAGGCCTGGTCCAAAGCCGCCGCCGAAGCGGCACTGGCGCTGCGATTAAAGCCGGGCGACGAACCGGCGCTGCAATTGCAGCAGCAGGTTACAAATATCCCGATTCGGGGAAATAAACACCCGTTGCCGCCCCTGTTTTGGTTTGGGGGTGCGGGAATACTTTTCATTATTATGATGTTGACTGTATTCCTTGAGCCGCCTCACGATGTTTACATATTGGTAGCTGGTGTTGTACTCGAGATGATATTTTTAGCATGCATTGTGATTGACAATCGCCGAGTGAAAGCTAAGAAGTAACAGTGGTGGCCTTGGCGATATGGGCGGCAAACAGGGGTAATGATAATACGTCAACTCCCCAAACGCTTGAAGAAAACACAAAACCAACCGAAAGCGACGCTTATACTCTCGACCGCTTCGTCAAAATCGAAGGCGGCACCTTCCAAATGGGAGATATTATGGGTGATAATGAATACGACAACGAAACCCTGCACCCGGTGACGGTAAGCACCTTTTACCTGTCGCCTTACGAAGTGACTTTCGAAGAATACGACCGCTACTGTGAAGCCATAGGCAAAGAAAAACCGGGAGACGAGGGTTGGGGCCGCGGCAAGCGCCCTGTGATCAATGTAAACTGGTACGATGCAGTGGAGTACTGCAATTGGAGCAGCCAACAGGCGAAGTTGAAGCCGGTATATACCATTAACGGCACAAACGTGAGCGCCGACTGGAGCGCCAACGGCTACCGCCTGCCCACGGAGGCGGAGTGGGAATACGCCGCCCGCGCCGTATCCCCCTCCCCCGGAGGGGGGCAGGGGGGAGGAGCAAAGGGCGGCGGCAAAGTGCGCTTCGGCAACGGCAAGGATATCGCTGATCCGAAGGAGATTAATTTTAATGGTAGTGCAAGCTACAAAAGGCCCTACTCGGTAGCGGGCGAATATCGCCAAAAGACTACTCAGGTAGGCAACTTCTCACCCAACAGCCTGGGCCTTTACGATATGAGCGGCAACGTATGGGAGTGGTGCTGGGACTGGTACGGTACTTATCCAACAAGCACCCAAACCGATCCCAAGGGCCCCGGAAGTGGCTCCAGCCGGGTTAGCCGTGGCGGGTCATGGTTCGACGGCCCCGACGTCGCGCGCTGCGCTTACCGAGGCAGCAACCACCCGGATTTCCGCGGCGACTTCCTCGGCTTTCGCTACGGCAACCTCGGCTTTCGCCTCGCCAGGGCGGCTCGTTAGTTTTTGGATTTTTTACCTTTTTACCTTGTTCGGCTTGGGGGCGAGTGGGCGAGTGGGCGAGGGGGCGATTTTTGCGAGCGTATGACTGTGCGCGGGAGGATCGCCCCTTTCAGGGGTCGGGGGCGCGGGAGGGCAAGACCTGGTTGTCTGAATCACGGATTACGCGGATTTTGGGGATTTTACGGAATTTTTTCTGGGCGATTTCACTTGTCATTCCCGCAGGGAATCTACTACATCACGGTGGCACTCGCCCCTTCAAGCGTTTCGTGTACAGATGCCCTGGCGGGCATGACAATCTTTTCAGGTGAATTGCGGATTATCCTTTCCCATCCTTCAAAATCCCCCAAATCCTGGTTAAAAATTCCAAGGCAGTCGATTGCCCGGGCATGTTCGTTTCGGCTCCGCTCAACGAACGGCCCGGTCTGCTCTGCCGGTCATTGAGCGGAGTCGAAATGACCG
>JAEUUQ010000482.1 GCA_016787505.1 Saprospiraceae bacterium
TTCAGCGCTACTTCGTAGGCGGTCATGCCGGCATTTACCCGCTCGTCCATTTCGGCGTAGTGGAGTTGAACGGCTGCTTTGATTTTTGGTACTTCGGTAAGTTCAGGCTGGCGGCCGTAGAAAGCGACGGCGGCTTTGAGCGTGGGTACGTTTACAGCCAGGTTGTTCGACATGGCGCCGCCCCAGCAAAAGCCGACGCAGCCGAAGCTGCCGTTGCAATCCTTTCGGGTTTCCAGAAAATCAAATGCGCGTATGAAATTCTGCAGCGACTCCTCGGGTTTGAGTGTGGTAAACAACTGCCGCGCATCGTCTTCATTGGCCGGCGTACCGCCAAGCGGGCCGAGCGCATTGGGCGCCAAGGCAAGATAACCCGCTTTTGCCGCCCGCCGAGCCACGTCTTCTATGTGGGCGTTCAAACCCCGGTTTTCATGGATGACTACAACCGCAGCGTATTTTTTCTTCGCCGCCGGGCGAACGAGGTAGCCCTGCATTTCTCCGTTTACGCCGGGCCAGGTCACGCGCTCTTCGTGCAGGCCGTCGCCTGTTGTTTTTGCGGTGGTCGTACAGCCCGTTTCTATTAAAGGCAAAACGGCCAAAGCGGCAGCCATACCGCCGGTCAGCTTAGCCAACCGGTCGAGAAACTCCCTGCGGGGCAGGGGCTTGTGGGTATACTCGTCGTATAGGTCGATGATCTGCTGATCCATGGTCTATTTTTTTATGTTAAAATAACTATTGGCATCTCAAGATAAAAAATTATTCCATCAGCGTTTTATCAACCGGTATACAACACCTAGGCCCAATATCGCTATACCCGCTACCGTGGCTGTCTCTACCATCCCATCCGCGGCGCCCAGATCAGCTATCCTTTTAGAGAAAATGCCGTATAAAGCCCAGGCGATGACCAGCGCATATGCCAAATCGCGGCGGCTCCACAACGCCCACACACCCAAACCTACCGCCGCAGCTATCACAACAACCGTCCATAATTGAGGCCCGCCGGGCAAACCATCCCAGCCCCAATGCGTCAGCAAAATGCTCGCATTGGCAATGGTAGCCACCGACACCCAGCCCAAGTAAACACTAAACGGCAACCTAACAAACCAACGTTCTGTGCCTGCACTGTCGGCCACCCGTAAGTATATAGCCCGCAGGGAACCCAGCAGCAGTAACATGACGAGCATAGATAGCTCAATTTGCAAGTGGTGAAAGGCGAATAGCCAGCCGATGTTGGCCAGGCAAGACCCTACAAATAACCAGCCGATGTTTTGCAAAAAAACCGGCGCCGGTTTGTTGATAAATCGAGCCGAATAAATGACAAAACCCAGCAATAACAAGTATATCACCCCCCAGATGCTGAATGTAAAACCCGCAGGCGTGAACAAGGTGGGAAACATATCCGATACGCCGCCGGGCGTCCGCCCCGCAATGGGTAGGGCATTGGCCAGGTAATTTACCAATAGCACGCCCGCAAAGGCGAGGATATTGGCAATAACAAGCAAAGTGGACTTAGCAGCAGGCATGGTTTTTCGTTTTTTTCTAAAAGTAATACCCATTTCTATATATCACGCCCTTTGGAACAGAAAAAAATTCCACTAATCTTTCCTTACCTTTGGCGCCGCCCGGATGGCGCTTTTGCGTTTTGGAAAACAAAAAGAGGCCAAACCGGTTCTATATTCTTTTCGTTTCATCTTATTCATTAATGTTCTTTTTTTATGAAAAACTTACTGCTTGTTTTTATGCTCCTACTGGCCGGTACATCGGCTTTTTCACAAAAGACTCAAAAGAAATCTAAACAACCGGAAGCCCAACCCGCTACCGAATTGAAAAACGGTATTGATAGCGCAAGTTATGCCTATGGCATTTTGCTAGCCGACCAGCTCAAGGAAATGGTGAGCAAAGTCTATAACGCCGATTTGGTGGTAGATGCCCTTTCCGCTGTGATGCGCAACGAAAAAACAGTTATTCCTCAAGCTGACGCGATCACGATTTTCCAAAGCTACGAACAGGAAATTCGGAATAAAATCGCGGAAATAGAAAAAGTGGAAGCCGAAGCGGCAAAAGCCGAGGGTGAAAAATTCCTTGAGGAAAACAAAAAACGCCAGGGTGTGATGAGTACCACCAGCGGCTTGCAATATGAAATCCTCACGAAAGGAACCGGCACGGTTTCGCCCCTGCCAACCGACCAGGTGAAGGTGCATTATCATGGCACGACAATCGATGGCGCTATGTTCGACAGCAGTGTAGAACGCGGCGAACCGGTTACTTTCGGTCTCGACCAGGTCATCCCAGGCTGGACGGAAGGCCTTCAACTGATGCATGCCGGCGATAAATTCAAATTCTTTATCCCCGCCAACCTCGCTTACGGCGAGCGCTCGCCGACCCCCAAAATCAAACCCAATTCGGTGCTGATTTTTGAGGTGGAATTGATTGAGATTAATCCGACGGAGTGAGAAATAGTGAACAGTGAACTGTGAACTGTGAACAGATCAAGAGCAGTTCACTGTTCACTGTTCACAGTTCACTCATTAAAACTGAAAATAAATAAACGACCCGCTACTCTTCTGGCTCACGATAATCGCCACTACCATTAATCCCCAGGCAAG
The DNA here is from genome assembly GCA_016787505.1 of Saprospiraceae bacterium. Taxonomy (GTDB): domain Bacteria; phylum Bacteroidota; class Bacteroidia; order Chitinophagales; family Saprospiraceae; genus JABWBR01. Next base: position 2,604 of record JAEUUQ010000482.1, read on the forward strand.
CCCGACTATCCACCATTTCGATTTTTGTACAAGCGTCGATACCGATGTATTGCGCATTTGGAAATGCGTAAACAACAGCGCAACGGTGACAACCGCTACTTTTATGATATCGATGGTAGGCAATAAGGCCACACCATTGGGCGCCATGCCAAACATAGATGTCAGCAAACGCCATGCAGAAGTAAAGTCGGTTGCGCGGAAGAAAACCCAGGTGATGTTGACCAGTGTAAAGGTCAGCAATACCTTCAATATAGTCGTCACTGTTTCAGGATACGGGATCGACGGGATGAAGGACATTTTCCTGATCGTGGGCTGATCTTCAACCCTAACCGGTACAGGCGCCGTTTGGGGCAGTAATCCCGATTGAGCCTCTTGCCGGCTGGTTATCCACTTTTCAACGCTGAGATAAAGTCCGTGCAAGGCGCCCCACACCACAAAGGTCCAGGATGCGCCGTGCCAGAGCCCGCCCAACAACATGGTGATCATCAGGTTGACATAGGTTTTCACCTGGCCGTTGCGATTGCCACCCAAGGGGATGTACAGGTAATCGCGCAACCACGTAGACAAGGAAATATGCCAGCGCTTCCAGAAATCGGAAAAACCGGTAGCCGCATAAGGGTAGCGAAAATTGTCCGTTAAGGTGAATCCTAACATTCCTGCTACGCCGATGGCACAAGTACTATAACCTGCAAAGTCAAAGAATATCTGACCGGAGAAGGCCAAAACGCCCAGCCAGGCATCTACCATCGATAATATCTGCGACGCCCCAAACACACTATCGGCCGTACCGGCCAAAAGGGTGTCGGCCATCACTACTTTCATAAACAAACCCAGTGTGAGCAACAAGAGGCCCTGCATGAATTGCGGACGAGTAGCCACTCGCGGGGTTTTGAACTGGGGCAACAGGTCGTTCGTCCGTACAATAGGCCCCGCTACTAATTGCGGGAAGAAGGTCACGTACAGCGAAAAATCAAGTATAGACCGCTCCGGCGCGTGTTTTTTCCTATACATGTCAAGCGTGTATGACAGCGTTTGGAAGGTATAGAAAGAAATACCCACCGGCAGGATGATATCGGGTTTTGCCGGGTGAAAATCAAATCCAAGCAGGTTGGTCAGCATGATAAAATTATCCAGTAAAAATCCGCCGTATTTGAAAAAACCAAGCATACCCAAATTGGCAACCAGGCTGACAACCAGCAACGCTTTGCGCTTGATACGGTCTTCCGTTTTATACAATTTTTTGCCGATAAAGAAATCCACCGCGGTCGACAACCACAACAACAACACAAATGGTGGATTCCAAATAGCATAAAACAGGTAGCTGGCCAACAGCAGGTTTATTTTTTTGGCTTTCCATGCGATGGGCAGATAATGAACTGCCAGTACTATACTCAAAAAGAGTATAAATACATACGAATTGAAAATCATGGCTATAAGGATTTAGGATTTTGGATGAATGTTCAAGGGTTGAGCGATATTCGCTCTTTCGCCGGGGCAAACCAGCCTTTTTCTTCGAGCTGTTTTACCAAATGGCCGGTGTAATCAATGGCGTCGGCAGGTGACAAATGCGACCATTCAGGGCAGATATAAGCGGCTGTTTCCGGGTAATCTTTGTAGTGAATACCGGGCGAATTCGAAACGGCCAGCATACGATCCCAGTATTGATCCCTGGGGAAAACTTTGTGTTCGCCTTCTTCCATCGGCCCGCTCGACGGCGTTCTTACGAAGACCACCTTGCCTCCTCTACTGCGGATCTTATCCACCGAGGTTTTTATTTCGTTCAGCACCTGGGCTAAAGCCTCTCCCGAGATGGGAGGCGTCGGATCACTCATGAGCAGCATAGTCCAGATGTCGGTTTGCCGCTTTATGTCGGCGGGGTTCAACAGGAACATCTCCGACATGTAGGTCTGCCGGTCGGCGGTAGTCCATTCAAATCCTTTCGGAAAGGCAGGGAATTGAAATACGCCGGCGCGATTGGGAAGCGGCAGATCGTTTAACAGGGTGTTCAACGAAAACCGCCTTTCTTCCAGTAAGGCCAATTTTGATTCCAGGGCGAAATTGATCGCCGAGCTGACCTTTTCCGAAGGCGTTTGCTGGTGGTAATAAGCTATCGCTTCTTTGGCCGATCCGTGAAAAGCGGGGTTTTGAGAAAAAAACAACCCCTCCGTCACATCTATGATCACCTTGCCGGTAAATGCTTCGTCATTTGCAAGATCGTGCAGCGCCAATATGGGCGAAGTACCCACCAGCGCCAACTGTACGGCCTGTTCTCCGGTCAACTTTTCCCATGTGGGAATGTCCAACGCAAATTTGATACGCGATGAGCCAATAAAAACAGTAGCCTCGTCGGCAGGTTGATACACTTCTTTTCGCTTGTCGGCCCAAAGGGCTTTATCATCATTAAACGTGGGAATATATCCGCGTATTCGCAAAAAACCTTCCCATGAAAGTACAAACAATGTGGCGATGGCCAGCGATAGTAATGCAGCCTGGCTCATTTTCTTAGGTTCCATTTTGAGATGGATTTAATCATTTTAACAATCGGGTTCATTTCATATCCGGTATCTGCAGCTACCAGACATGACACAAATATGTAGGCGCCCGATGTTGTCACGCTGATTTTCCGAACCCAATTGCAGAAATGTTTGGATGAATTGTTTTTTTTGATGCGCTAGTTGAATTTTTTTTTACAGAGAATTTTTTACCACTGAGTTTCACTGAGTACACACGGAGTTTCACAGAGTAAGATTCTAAACTCCGTGTAACTCCGTGAAAACTCGGTGTAACTCAGTGGTAAAAAAAACCTCAGCAAACCCCTCGTCTATTAATCCCCACAATTCATCCTATTTTTTATGCAATTCAGTTTTATTTACCAAAAGAGCTACCCCGAAAAACGGTAAATTGTCGCCTATTATGAAACTACCAAAATACACCGGAAAAGATTATTACGTACTCGCCCTGGTATTAATTCCGATATCCGTGGCACTGAGTTATGCGGCAATGGGCAAAGCCCTCTTTGCCGACTTCCGGGTATTTCTCACCGCCATTCTGCTCTCGTCCGTCATTTTAGCTATCTATTTTATGTGCTGCGGTTGGTGGGCGGTGTTGATGAAACAACGCTTTGTGCATGAATCAGACACGGGCAAAAAGCTGTTTTTTATGATCGTGGCTTTTCTTATGATGTCCGGATTTGTATTGCTCTTAATTTTTAATTTATTTGAAAATATTCCTTTTTTCAATTACAAAATAGAACAAAGCCGATTCATATGGGCTTATATCGGACTGGGGTTTGTCAATATCTTTCTCAGCTTTTTGTTTGAAGGGATTTCCAGGTTCGAAGAATGGAAAGCCAATCTGCGGCGCAAGGAACAACTTCAGCTCCATTTCCAGCAAAGTCAATTACAGGGATTAAAAAGCCAGGTCAGTCCCCATTTTCTGTTCAACAGCCTGAACTCGTTATCCAGTCTGATCGAAGAAGACACCGAAGCCGCTGAGCGCTTTCTCGATGAGATGAGCAAGGTATATCGCTATATGCTTAGGCCGGAAGACGAACAACTGGCGACGCTGAAAAAGGAAATTCAATTTATCGAGTCCTATTTCCATCTGTTGAAAGTGCGATTCGGCGAATCGCTGCAAACGAATATCCGCCTGGCGCCGGAGCATCTGGATTATATGCTGCCGTCATTGACTTTACAGACGATCGTAGAGGATGCCATCCGGCAGAATACCATGAGCAAAAACCAGCCATTGGTGATCGAGATCGGGGTAGCTGAGGAGGGGATACTGTTTGTACGGCATAATACCAACCCCAAGACAAGGAGCGAGGTGGCCGATCAGGAAGGAAGACTGGAAGAGATGATCAGCAGATACCAACAACTCCAGGAACCGGTAATAACCGTTCGCGAGGAGTATGGTAGCAGAACGATAAGCATACCATTTATCAATACAATCGAAACGGCATGGAAATGAGGAGTATGGCAGCGATTAGCAAATTGCAGTGGTATGCGTTTCTGGCAACCTCGCCCATGCTTTGGGTAGCCCTAAACTACATCCTTTACCACAATGAAGTATTTCACCGACCTCAGATTTGGTTGGTTTCCATTTTATTAATCAGCCTTCCCGGCCTGATCGCCTGGTACGCCCATTGCTTGCTAAGCCGGTGGCTGAAACAGCGCTTCAGCGAACTGCGCCAAACCGGCATTCGGCTGTTCCTGCAATCCCTTTTGCTGTTATTCACAGTTTCCGGGTTTACCTTTTTTGTTTTTTGGATAAATGACCAGTTGGGATGGCTGGGATACCGCTGGGAAAATGCCGACGTAAAATTGGGTTTGCTGGTTACCCTGGGTATGAGTTTTTTGGTAGAAACTTTGTACGAAGCCGATTTTAACTTTACCCGCTACCGGGAAAGCGTGGAGGATGTTAAAAGCCTCGAACGCCTGGCAGAACACCAGGAATTTGAATCCCTGAAAAGTCTGATTAACCCCCATTTTCTATTCAATTGCTTCAACGCCCTCTCCTCGTTGATAGCCGAAGACCCCAAGCGGGCCATTCGGTTTCTCGACGAACTCAGCAAGGTGTACCGCTATCTCTTGCTCAGCAACCAGCAATCGTTCAGCGCCCTGGAAAATGAAATCAATTTTATCCACTCGTATTATCAACTGCTCAAAACCCGCTATGGCAACGCGCTCGAACTTAATATCGACATTGCGCCGCAGTACAACCGGTATCTCATCCCCTCCCTTTCGCTGCAGTTACTGGTTGAAAACGCCGTAAAACACAATATCGTCTCCAATGATCAACCGCTGGTAATCGAGATCTTTACTACCGAAGGCGATCAGTTGATCGTGCACAATAATTTGCAACGCAAACTGGTAAAAGCCGCCGGCGCCCGCATAGGACTCGATAGTATCAAAATGAAATACCAACTCCTCCACCAACAGGGATTTCAAATTATCGAAGACGAAAAAAATTTTACCGTGGCCCTGCCGCTCGTTTGGAGCCAGTCTGCCCAGCCCGAAACACAATATTCACCCAACTGAATAAAACCACAGGTTATGAAAGTACTGATCGTAGAAGACGAAGACCTGGCCGTCAAAAAACTACAAAGAGCCCTCGTAGCGCTTGACGCCGAACTGGAAATTGCCGGCATCACCGATAGCATACAAGCTACCGTGGATTGGCTCCGCACAAACGCCGAACCGGATCTGATCTTCATGGACGTCGAATTGGCCGACGGCCAGAGTTTTGAAATATTTAACCGGATAGAAGTCAAAAGCCCGGTCATTTTTGTGACTTCCTACGACGAATTTGCCCTGAAAGCTTTTAAGGTAAACAGCGTAGACTATCTGCTCAAGCCCATCCAAAAAGAAGAACTCGAGGCGGCTTTGCAGAAATATAAAAAATTTGGTTTTGCGAATACCGCAACTCCCAATATGGAAAGTTTTTTACTCGACCTTCAGGCCAAACTTCGACCTAAAGAATACCGCGCGCGCTTTCTGGTCAAACAAGCCCAAAAATTAATCTCCATAGAGGTCAAAGACATTGCCTATTTCTATAGCGACAACCGCATCAATTTTTTCAAAACCCACGACAACCGGAGGTATGTAGTCGATTATCTCATGGAGGAACTAGAAGAAATGCTCGACCCCAAGCGCTTCTTCCGGGTTAGCCGCGCGCTTTTTGTCTCTGCGGAGAGTATCGTAAAAATCGAAGATTTCCTGGGCGGGCGCCTGGTGCTCCAACTGAAACCGGCGCTGGAAAAAGAGGCCCTGGTGAGCCGGGAAAAGGTGAGCGATTTTAAAGTGTGGATGGGGAAGTAGTTAGAGCGGGATATAAAAGCTGATTTCGCAGTTTGACGTTTGTTGCACCATTTTACAACTGGCGCTTATATCTGCCATCAAATTAGTCATTTCCCAGGCTTGCAGGAAGTTATTGAGTATCGTCATATCCACCTCGCCCTGGCCAAAATGGATCACAAAAGTCAGTTGTTCCTTATCGCGCCCTAGCGCAACCTGCATTTTGCGTACACCGGCCCTCAGCAACCCGTTAATAGATTCTTTGACCAGCCGCAGGAGCATTTGCCGTTGTTGCATATCCAATACCAGGTCGCCCACCTTTGGATCAACCATCAGCTCCATTTCGGCCTGGCCGCTGCTGCGAACCTTCTGTGCATAATCTTCGATACGCGCCACGATCCTCGACATACTATCGTTTTCCGGTTCGATCACCCATAGAATATCATCCATGGCGTTCAGCATCTGTTGCGACTTGCTTTTGATTTGTCCCAGGTAATCGGCGGCCTTATCGGGGTCTTTCCCCGCCTTAATCGTTCCAATTTCGCTCAGCACGTGGATACTGTTTAACGCCGTCCGGATCTCTGCGTGCAGGTGGTCGGCAATTTTTGTCCGCATCTGCCGCTCTGCCTTCCGCCTACGCATCCGCTCCCTGTCCAACAGGTAAATGACAGCCCCCACAGCCAGGAAAACCAGGCTGTAAAACCACCAGGCTTGCCAGAATGGAAGAGTGCTCGCCATAGTGCCTAATTCAACTGTAGGCTATCAACAGGTATTTTAGATTTTGCATCCCAAAAAGCGGTAACATTTACTATTTTCCAGCCATCCGATTGCTTCTCCATAACCCGGGTTTCCTGGCTCACCCTGAAATATTTTTTTTCTTTGTCTGCATTATATTGTTTCCAGATCAGGTATGCCGTATTTTCATTAAAAAACTTCACCTGGGGCGTTTCTTTTTTGACAAAAGGGTGCACGATATTTTTCCCACCCTGGTAATATTTTTCAATCCACTCTTTACCCTGGGTATTTATTGCTTCCCAACCGATAGCGGCATCATAAGTGCCATCTTCGTTATTCCATGCTTGCATGGCGTATTTTTCGTGGCTCCAATTGTTCGCCCAGCAGTCGTAGTCTCCGTCAAAAAAGCACTTCGTTTCGTTTTCAATTACTTGCATGATTGCCGCAGTTTCAGCGGCTTCATCAAAGGTTGGTTTGGGTGGGTTTTCCGTTTTTTTGTTTTCCGCTTGTTGGCAAGAAAAGAAAAGCATAGCAGCGCAGCAGGTAAAAATGGATGTTCTTTTCATTTTGATTAGTGGTTTAGTTAGGAAAACTGGGATAGGTTAGTATAAATCCAGCCTAAAGGTAAGAAAAGCTGGGTTGTCTGTCAAGTTATACCGCCCGAGCTCAGGTCATGCCCAAAATATGGTAGCGCGAGCTATACCAGCAGTGTTTCTGTCTGTCGCCTCACCCATTCAATTTGTCGGATAGCATTTTTAATTTGAACATCTCAACTTGTCTTCTATGTCTGAGGATATGAACTATCGCATGCTCAAGTAGTTGTTCAAAATCGTAGTTCTGCCCCGTTGGGCTTTTCATAATATTGTGTAAAATGTCATCAAGAGTAAGATTGTACTTATTATTTAAAGTTTCTTCTGTATAAGCAAGCATGTTTTTAAGTTCTCTACAAGCATCTGCGGGTGTAATAATTTCATAGTCCTCTTTATTCTTAGGTAATGTGTCGCCAAATTGTTTCCTGATGCGGTTGGCATAACCATACCCTGCTTTTACAACATGATACAAAACTGATTGTATTGATACACAATCTTTGTCTTTTGTCTCAGTGTCAACAATAATTAAAAAACTCTGGCGGTCTAATGTTGAGATAGTGTCTTCAAGCTCGTTTACGGCTCGTTCATATTCATCAAGCAATGCACCTACTGCCCCTTGTCTGTATATTTTAGTCATTGTGTGTAGTTAAGTGTCCAAAGCCATTGAATAAAAGTTGTGGCGTTGTTGGCTGATTAGTCTGTCCGTGATAAATTTAAAAAGTCAGCGATGGATTGTCCGCCCGCACAAAAAGAAAGAACGAAGCGACAGTCGTTAAAAACTGCACCCGCTGCAAGTCCGAAGATAGCCAGCGGACAGTCCACCGTTGACTTTACAAACTGTCGTGTTGGTAAGCGGCCACTTGCAAACGGCGAGGCTCCGGCTGGTAAGCTCCAAGCTTTGTTTATCCGGCATTATGAGCCACCGTAGCGCCGCACAGAGCGAAAACAAGAAAAAGAGGGCGTTTTCCACCCAATCCAGATTCAAATTCCAGGATTTTAGGGCTTCCATCAATCAATCAATCCCTTGACGGAAAGGATGGACACACTACGCCGCATATTGTAGGCCATGTATATGAGACTGAACTCTCCGGAGACTTTGCGTATACACCGCAGCGTGCTCCACGAAAAAGGCAATGCACGACGTTTAGGAGTGCTTGGCAGCCATCGATTGTTCTCGGCTTTTATTTAATCGTATTGATATTTTTATTCTGGGCAGGGGCATTCACAAGATATACCAGGCGGGTCTGAGGCGCAGCCATTTCCATCGCCAGTAACTATAATTGGCTCCATTTCAATATGGACAGTTCTGCTTGTCCCTTTGCCTTTTACTGTAATAATAAATTTGCCAACAGGGGAGAGTTTCTTTCCCAACGAGGTTCCAATAATTACTCCGATTTTGTCAATACTGCCAACAAGTTCTCTCTGCAATACTTTCATCTGTATGCTGTCCGCACCAATAAATGGCAATTTTGTACTTGCTGATTCACATGGGTCAGTAGAGCAGATGCCGGGCGGGTCGCAGTAGTACCCAATAACGAGCTCATCATCTAACGGTGTAACTTTCCCGCTTGTTTCAGTTCTGTTTTCGTTAATGTTTACCTCAAATTTACCAACTGGAGACAATTTTTTCCCTAATAGTCTTCCAGTAATCGTTGCGATTTCTTCAATCTTCCTGATTACCTCATTTTGTAATACATCCATTTTTTCTTTTTCTTCCTTAGACCACTTTTGGGACTTAGAAGGATTTTGGCATCCTGTCAAAAGGATGAATGCGGTTAGAGCGACTAACCAGAAACTAGACTTTAATGCAAATTTTTTCATAATCAAAAAATTTATGAGTTAGAAAATCGATTACAGATGACTGGCTTAATTTCCGAATTCGCATTTACCGGCACCCCAATGATGTCCTTACCACCTCCGCATTCACTTCCAAATTCGCATTTTACCCGGACTTCACTTCTTCTTTGATTTCACATCTTCTTCGTTTCGTTGCCGAGAACTCATGCACACCCGCCCTATGGCGTATATCCACCCTATTTTAGGCGTATACATGCTATATGGATGCATATCACCATCTGGCGAAGGTTAAATCCTTTGCATCAAAAACCCAAATCAGCCAAAGGGATTTTTTTTCATACCACAGAGCGTGATATGAAGGTACATTTCTGTTGTTTTAACACTTTACTCTCAGAGCCTATTGATAGACCCCCGAACAAACGCTTACTCATCCGCCCCGCCATACCAACGCTCCCTGATAACGTAAGCCAAATGATTAATGCCCTCCAGGCCTGGTATTTCGGGCAATGAAGAGCGCTCGAAAGCCGTATCCATTTCGCGTTTTTTTTATCGGCCATTCTCAGCAGGATTACATAGTCGTAGGTTCCAGTTTTTATTTCCAATAATTCATAAAATAGGAAACTCACTCCAATTGACGATTGAATTTTTTCCGAATTAGTTGTGGAAAAAGATATCAAGTATAGGAAATTTTGTGGGTGGACCAATCCAAATTCCACCCACAAGCTGGTATCATTAGAAGTATTTACTCTGGGAAAAAAGAACCGCCGAAGTCAGCAAAATCGAGTAAACTTTCTTGTGTGTCAAAAAAAACGTTGCCTTGGCCTTCATCGTTTTCCGACTCATTTCCGACTGAGCCAAGAGCAGCTCCTCCGCTCTCAGCCTCCACATTTAATTGGTTCAGCAAGAAGAGATTCGGATACTGGCCATTTTGCTCATTAGCAATTGGGGTACCGTAAATACCACCAAATTCTTGGACATCTAACTGAAAATCAGTTTCTTCTGAAATTATTTCATCAAGACCCGATGCGGAGTCTTCTCGATTAATGAATTCAAAATCAATAAGTCGTAAGTCGGATTCTGCCAGTTCTGCCCATTTGGCTATCAATCCTTCATATGTGACATTTGCCCAGAGATAATGACTATCGTTCCCCGGAAGAAAAACTCCAGTGTATTTTGTGGTATTTCCTTCCTCATGAGTATTTAGGTTTACCAATCGAAGCCCTTGGGCATTCCATTGCTGCCACTTATTTACGAAACTTGTCCAGGATGTATTTGCCCATAAACCGTGACCGCCATTTCCTGCAATAAAGGCTCCGGAGAAACGAGTTTTGCCGTCATATTTGTGTACATGAAGTGATACCAAACGGAGTCCGTTTGCACTCCATTCCTGCCACTTATTTTTAAAACTTGACCAAGAGGCATTTACCCATAAACCATAACCTCCCGATCCTGGCAAAAATACGCCCGAATACCGGTTTTGATTATTGGATCTGTGAATGTGCAGGTTAACTAATCTTAGCCCACCATTACTCAATTCTTCCCATTTATTGCGAAAACTTTCCCAGCTTACGTTAGCCCACAGGCCATGGGCTCCTGATCCGGGTAGGTAGACACCAGAGAAGATGGTCTTACTTCCGCTTCGTCTTACATAGATATCATGGAGCCGTAGGCCCTGATTACTCCACTCCACCCATTTATTTCTGAAACTGGTCCAATTGGCGTTAATCCATAATCCATAAGAACCGGTTCCCTGCCGCCAAACCCCAGAGTATCCTCTCTGAAAAAATCGTTGATACATTTTTGCGATGGTCTGTCGGTCTCCAAAGGAGAGCCCCTCTCTTTGGCCGATGGTGACTCCTTCCTGAAGTGGCACTATAGTCGGTAAGCTGTTATCAATTGCAAAGCTGGTTCTTGGATAGTGCATAAGCGAGTTATAGTCATATCCAAAATAGTCCACAGAGCTCGGCTTCTTTTGAAAATTGCCAAGAGCGCTTTCCTGGATATTTTCCCACCGGATTTCGACGTAATTATCTCGGTCAGACCGGCATTGTTCATGCTGAAGACCGAGGGCATGCCCAAATTCGTGAGTAAGAACTTGCCAAGAATGCCGGTCGGAATACCGGATTACTTGTCGGCCGCCTCGCATACCAATGGCAGAAGAACTCCACCCCAGATTTCCATTGCTGATAATCTCAACGTAGTTTGGATAGCTGGCTGCATTTGCAGCAGTCCGATGAACAAATTTGATCGCGGTATTCTCCTGGATATGCTTTATAGCGTCGGTTACTCTTTCTTGTCTGGGAACGTCATTATTGATCGTATAGGGTACAAGTCCATTTTCCCATAAATAATCAGAATCTGTAGGATGTCCGATCCCCTTTTGTTCTTCGTCAGTAACAACATCTTCGGCACCAGCCGCTTCAAAGGTCATTTTCTTCAATTGCTTTTCACGGATTAACTTTGCTTCAGCCTCTACCTCTTCAAGTCTGCCAAGTTCAATACAGCCCTCGTGAATACAGATCCCGTCAATTACTACATAATCAACTGGATATTCAAAAAGACCAGGACCTGTAAGAAATCCCTTGCCTGTTTGCGAACTACTGGCCATGTGATCTGCCATTTCGCTTTCGATTTTTTTTGAGTCTTCCATGTTTTCTAGTTTTAGTTTTCAATAGTATCATTTGGTTATTTGGGATAAATGCACGTCTTCTATCCGATCAGAGGCGAAATCCACTAGCTTAGAAGTGGTGTTTAGAAAAACCAATGGCCTGTTGGTACGATCCTTTCCGGAAACACGTACAATGATGGAAGAAGCTATCGAAGGACCTTGAACTTCAGCCTCAAATTCTACCATCAGATTAGGCTTGGTCGGATGGATGTTGAATGGCCCCACCTGTTTTTTTAGTAATAGAGGTGCCGGAGCATCGGCTTGGCTCTGATCCTCAATACGAATGGTGACCTGCGCTTCCTTTAGTTCACGATCTAGTCCATCGAAAATTAATTTGACTTTCATTTCTTCAGTTTTTGAATCAGTATAATTTTGATGAAGCTTCATCGCCTACAATCATTGGCTTCTTTTTCATAACCACGAAATTGAGCAATATGTGTCCTCAATTCTTGATCAATGAACCAGGGATACCTTAAACTGAACCAGGATAGGAGAATTCTGAAGGAAAGTATCTGTTGGAATGATTTAGAGGATGCTTAGCCGTTTTAACAACTCTTCGCGTTGGCGGTTAGCCACGGGAATTTTATGATATTCTTGGCTTTGTTGATCTCTTACTAAGAGATATCCACCATCCTCCCGTATAAACTTTCTAACATAAAAGAGATTGACGATATGACCACGGTGCACCCTAAAGAAAAACGGCAAGTCTGCGAATAAGCGTTCATAATACTTCAAATGATGAGCAATTAAAATCCGTTTGGGTAGTCCCAAGACATAAACGGAGGAAAAATTTTGATCAGCTTCAATTCTAATTAAATCCTTTAGCGTAACGAAAATAATTTCCTCTTGGGTGCTGAAGGTGATTCTATTATTTAATAAAGGAGGTCTTTTTGCTTGAATGATGTCGCTTAAAAGTTTATACTGCTCTTCTAGTTGAAAAAGGCGTTGACGTTCCCGTACCTTTTCTATTGCTTCAATAAGTCTTGGAGGATCGATGGGTTTGAGTAAATAGTCTATTGCGCTAAATTCAAAAGCTCGTACAGCGTATTCATTATAGGCTGTCACAAAGATCAAGGCAAAATGGATTCTTTCAAGGGAATTCAGTACATCAAAACCCGACAGATCCGGCATTTCGACATCTAAGAAAACGATATCAGGATTATGTTCCTGAATTAAATTTAATCCCTCCCTTCCATTAGTTGCAAATCCCATAACCTCAATGGTGGGACAATAATTATATAAGGTATCTCTTAGAGCATCTCTCGCTTCTTTTTCGTCGTCAATGATAATTGCTTTCATTTTCTCAGACCAATTTTTAGAATAATCCTCGTCCCAGTCGCCTGCCCATCTGGAGAATAGATATCTATAGAATCAACACTGGATTGTGTTTTATTTCTTTGATCATAGAGCGCTAATCGCTCTTTCGGATTGGATTCTCCTTTGGATTGATGTTCCGTCACCAATTTTTGTCGCCTTTCTTTGGAAGCTTCTTTGCCAATTCCGTCGTCCTGAACGATACATACCAAGGCTTCTTTTTCTTTCGAAATCCGGATATCAATAAGGCCCGTGGTTTCTTTCGGGGAAATCCCGTGCCAAATGGCATTTTCTACAAATGGCTGAATAATCATGGAAGGTATGACCGTCTCAAAGGTATCAATATTTTCATCCACGCTTATATTCCATTGTAACTTCTCCTTAAGTCGCAATTTTTCGGCTTTTAAATAAGATTCCAAAAAATTAGTTTCTTCCTCCAAAGGGATGGTCTCTTCTGAGGAAATATCGAGGATTTGTCTTATTAAATTGGCAAAATTGTTTAAGTATTCACTTGCCAGTGCGCTTTTGTTCTTTAGAATAAAGGCATTAATGCTATTGATGCAGTTAAAAATAAAATGCGGATTCATTTGTGCTCTCAGGGCCTTCATTTCGCTCTCGATGGTTTTTTGTTGAAGTACATATTGCTTTCGTAAACGGGCAAGCCGGGACCGGTAAATCAGGTAAGCGGTTGCTATTATAATCAGCCCAATCAATATTTGGAACCACAATCGCTGCCAAATTGGAGGAGTAATTTCTATTTCAATTCCGTGTGGATCGGACCAGACTCCATCCGAATTTGCTCCCTTTACCATAAAAGTGTAACTTCCAGGAGGTAAATTGGGATAGCGCGCGTAACCCTTGGTTCCAGCATCGACCCAATCTTTATCGTAGCCCTTCATCATATACTGGAAAGCATTCTTCTGCGGATTACTGAATTCTAAGGCCGCAAATTCAAATCCCAGCGTGTTTTCCCGATAACTGTAAGTAAGCTTTTTTACCTCGGAAATATTTGTGGCTTTAGTTAGCACACATTCCGGATGCGGTACCTCATTTTCGTTTACCCACAGGTTGGTAAATTGTATTTTGGGAGGAGTTCCGATAAAAGAGACCTTCTCCGGATGGAAGTAATTAACCCCATTAATACCTCCAAACCAAAATTCTCCATTAGAATGCTTTAGAAAAGAACGAGCATTAAACTCCAGTGCCTGAAGCCCATCCGGTATATCAAAAACATGAAATTTGTTTTCACTTGGGGAAAACCGTACAATTCCCAAATTTGTGGATAGCCAAATCATTCCAGTACCATCCTGCGATACTGCATAAATTTGTTTATCAGGAAGTCCATCTTCTTCCGTAAATATTTCCATTTGCCAGGTATCCTGATCTACGCATATAAGTCCGTTACTAGAAGCAATCCAAAGGACATTCTGAATTACATCTTCATAAAAATAGTGGATATCAGCTTTAAAAAGCAACTCTCTTTTCACTTTAAAATCATTGGCCGGATCCCTGACTTCTATACTAGTCAGGTCCCGACAGGCATACAGCAATTTATGGTGATTTTGAAAAAGATAGGTGTATTTAGCTTTTATTGGAAATGATTCAAGGTTATTTAAAGCCAATACTTCTCCCGACTCATTCAGGATATCCATCCCTCCATTTGCATTGGAAAAAATGAGCTGACCTTCATTCAGCTCTAGTCCGAAAATGTAAATTTTAGTTGTATCGATTTGATGAAACGACTTTTCATCTTGCTCAATATCAAACATTCCCAAACCGTTCCAGGTAAAAGCCCAACACCTATTTTTTTTATCTATTAAAAGATTGTGGACATTATTTCTGGGTAAAATCTTATTTTCCTGACTTGAATTAGAAAAATGCCTGACTGGCTTTTTCTCTGGCGATAGAACGTATATCCCTGATGAACTGGCCAACCAGAGGAATTTTTCTTGGTCCTCCACGATGGATTGAACGCCTACAGGAAATTCCAAAATATTCCAAAGTTTGCCGATATCTAGTGTTTTAAATTTTACTTTTCGTGGTTGGGTAAAATCAACTCCTTTACCCGAAACACCCGTCCAAATGACTCCAGTTGGATCTTCCCATACCCCATACAATGAACTGGAGGATAAGCTCCAAGGATTATCAGGATCGTGATCGAAGCGGGTACCTGTCGGAAAATTTTTTCTATTAATGAATAGCCATCCTCCACCTATCAGTGAAGCAATTATTTTTCCATCTCCAAAAAAGGCTAATCTACTAGGATACCAATCTGCTGTTGGATAAAAATCCCACCAATCATTTTTCAAATGAAATCTTAGAAAACCTTCTTTACCAGCAACGAAAATAGTATCACCTGCTCGAATGGCATCAGATGCGTGAATGGATGGTTCTTCATTGGTAGCTCCATCAAATCGTATCGCATACTTTTTTCTAACATTTGACTCTATTTCTATAAAGTGCAACCCCGGTTCATCATAATTAAATGCAATAATGCTGCTAATTGAATCCTCACTATCTCGAGTCGGTATAACTCTTTTTATATTAGACGGAAGGACCGCTTTTTTCTCAAATTGCTTGGTTTCCAAGTCGAAGACCATTAGATCAGAAGTACCTTCAATGATCGCCAGTTTTTTGCGATTTAACTGAAAACCGAGAAGGTAGCCGTAAATTGGATGTCCATTGTCGGCTGTATCCTGGAATATTTCAAAATGATCATGCTTTCGGACATAACAAACCAGGGCCTCGTAGGTAGTAAACCAAAGATTGGTGGAATCATCTTCGATGATTCTACTTTGAATATAATCTCCAGGTAAAGAATGCGGGTCTTTCGGATTTGATTTATACCGTTTAATGTTTTGCCCATCATAGCGGTTTAATCCATTTAGAGAACTGATCCATACGAATCCTTTTGAGTCCTGAAAGATTACATTGTTGGTGGTTTGGGAAAGTCCGTCATTTTGAGTTAAATGATTGAAATAGAGTTGACTAGGCTGGCAATAACAGCAAGTCGCGTAGGTAAGCCAAATCAATACTGTAAAAGCACTTTTCACATGTATCAATAAAAAGATCGTAATTGATTAACGCTAATGTACACCAGTTTTTCGGGTTCCAGAAAAAAAAGGACAAAATAAAAAAAACGAGTTAATTTAGAGGATGAATTTGCCACGGGAGGCATTGGAAAAGATGAGTAAGCGGGAGCTAATAGCGTTGGTATTGGCTCAGGGCAAGCAGATCATAACGCAGGGAGAACAACCGGTCGTACTGGGAAAGCAGATAAATACCCTTGAAAAGCGAATAGAAGAATTGGAGCGAAAAAATGCCAGATCACGTAGCGTCGTGTTCAAAAAATAAACAGAAAAACAATTCAAAGCAGCCAGGGCGAATAACAGGCGAAGGGAATATTGAAAACTGGCAGGTTCCGGATGAGGCCCAGATGGGTCAAATAGAGGAGGTTGAATTGAAGAATGAAATGTGTTCGTTCGGGGGCTTATTGAGAGAAGGTGAGTTTGAATTGGCCAGTGTAACGGATATACCCGTTAAGGCCGCCTTTGAGATTAGGGGGTATATGATGGAGGTAAAGAGTTGTACGGCCTGCGGAAAGAAGCACAGTGGAACCGATCGGGGCAAGAGTTATAATGCCAATGAGTTACTGGGTGTCAAACAACAAAAATGCCTGGCCATATCAGCGAAATTTGACAGATGTGGCGCAAACAAAAACGGGCAAGTTCAAATGGTTTTCCTCAGAATTAAAATCGTTGTTGGGTTCGGCTAACGATTTATCGAATGCAGATCGAAAAGAACAAATAACCCGTGAGGATTATCTGGCAAGCGGAAAAATACTAGCTCAACAAATCACCTATCATCTGCGGGGCAGAATCCTTAAAGATGCCGATAACCAAAGGCTGCTCAATGAATTGGGCACTCATCATGACCGGGGTAATTTGCTCCGCTTCCTGTAAGATCCAAGTATTGAACTCACCAATAATCGTGCGAAACTTGCCCTGAGAGGCGCAGTGATCGCCCGTAAAGTCTCGCAATGCTCAAGAAATAAAAGGGTGGCCGATGCCCGAACCGCATTATTTATGAGTGTCATTTAAAGGCTCGATCTGAACAGATTGCTGTTCTTAGATGGTAATTGTCCTTGTTCTCGAACTTTACCTCCACGGTAGCCCTCATTATGCTGCTTAGCATACTTGGTCATCGATTTGAAACGGTAGATCCATTTCACAATAGTTCGGTAAAAAATCAGGCTCGAATTTTGCCAAAATTCAAGAGTTTGAGAATAATGGACTTATTTTTTTCCAAGTTTGGGTCGATTTGAAAGTTTGATAAAAATAAATCGACCATGAGTTCATTGAAATAGGCGGT
>JAEUUQ010000519.1 GCA_016787505.1 Saprospiraceae bacterium
GCCGGCAATGCCAGAAGAAGTAGCAGTTGTTTTTTCATGTCGGGTGGTTTGAATTAATTACAAGCTATTTTGGCTACGCGCCGGTCGTGGCGGCCGCCTTCAAAATCGGTATGCAGGAAGGTGTTTACCATGGCCTGAGCCGTTTCGAGACTGACAAAGCGCGCAGGGATGGCGAGCATATTGGCGTTGTTGTGTTGGCGTACCAGTGCGGCGAGTTCTTCCGTCCAGCACAAGCCCGCCCGGATGCCCTGGTGTTTGTTCACCGTGATGGCCACGCCGTTGCCGCTACCGCACAATACGATGCCGAGATCGGCCCTGCCCTGCTCCACGCTATTAGCCGCAGGATGTGCAAAATCGGGATAGTCTACCGATTCCTCAGAGAAGGTTCCAAAGTCGAGCACGGCCATACCCTGCTTGACGAGCATAGCTATTATGGCATCTTTGTAAGCGAAGCCGGCATGGTCGCAGCCGATGGCAATGGTCTTGAATGACATTGGATTATTCTCGGGTTACGAGGAGGTTGTCGGTTGTCAGTTGTCGGTTATCCGTTCAAAACAACACAGAACTGACAACCGACAACCGATAACACACCTGGGTTAATTCCGTAGACTATCCGGCATCTGCGGAGCGGTATCCTCCAGCAAATGGGGGCCGAACATCTCCTCCAGTTTCTTTACAAAATCGTCGTCTTTGGCTCTGCGCGCTTCCGTGAGGATATTTTCCATCGTCTGGTAGGCGAGGCGGTAGTCCTGTTCGTAGCTTTTCAGTGTATCTGAATCAAGCGAATCGAGGTATTCCAGGAGGTCCTGGGTATTGGCAGCCAGGATTTCCAGGTGCGGCTTGGCCTTGTCGTAGGCTTCGGCCTGGAAATACACGGCCAGCATATACATGGCGCGGTAGTCGTAAGGGAAGTTCATATTGGGGTATACCTCGAAGTACTTGTCGATCAGCTTGATGGCTTCGTCTTTTTTGCCCTGGCGCAGCAATTCAAACGCGGTGCGGCGCATAGAGAGCTGGATGCTCTGCACGCTGGGCAGGTAGCTTTTATCGACATACAATTTGTATTTATCGAAATTGCCCCATTTGAATTTAGTCATCACATTGTCGTACACCTTGTCAGCTGCAACCGATCCGTTGCCGATCATGCCGTATTGGGGGTCGGTAACGCCGCGTTTGGGGGTGATTCGCAAGCCCAGGCCTTCGAGTTGCATAAAATCGTTCATGCCGAACATCTTGTCGTCGCGGCAGGTAACGGCGAAATAGATAGGGCGCTCCCATAGGTTAGACGCGATGATATCCAGTACGGCGAGGTCGTCTTTGATTAATTGCTCGCCATCGATGCGCAAGGGGATGCGATCCACGATGGAGTCTTGTTCGGTGATAAGTCCGGCGGCGATAGCCTGTTGCCTATCCACTGGGAGGAACAGGTTTTTGGACGGCAGGTAGCTTTCCAGGGTGCGGCCGCGGCCTGCAGACAGCGGGTGGTCTTCACCGACAAATTGCAGTGCCGATTTCAGCGACATTTCCTGGTCGGCGCCGCCCGGGTTGTAGTAGAATACCTGGTTGCGCTTGCGGCCCCGGTATGCATCAGACGGGATTGTCATTTTGATGGGCGCCGAGTTATTCACCTTGCGGCGCAGCAGGTCGATATACCAGTCGACGGCAATCAGGCTGAGGTTGACTACGCGCACGTCGGTGCGGATGCCTTCTACTTCCTGGGCGTACCACAGGGGGTAGGTATCGTTGTCGCCGTAAGTAAATATAATGGCGTTTTCCTCGCACGAATTGAGGAAATTGCTGGCGTAGTCGCGAGAGCCTTTGTGCAGGCGGCGGCTGTGGTCGTCAAAATTCTCGAAGCCCATCAGTGCCGGGGCTATCAGTACTAATGCAGAGGCTAGCACGGCCATTACGGGGCCGCTGCCTTTGAGTCGGGTGCGGAGCATTTCGGAAATAGCCAGCACGGCCATGCCGATCCATATACAGAAGGTGAAAAACGATCCCACCAATACGTAGTCGCGCTCGCGGGGTTCGTTGGGGGGTTGGTTGGAGTATATGATAATACCGATACCGGTGATAATAAACATGCCGAGGATAGCCATCGCATCTTCGGAGCGGCGGCGGAAGTGGAACAGCAAGCCTATTATGCCGAATAGGAATGGCAAGCCGTAATACTTATTGCGGGCCGGGTTTTCCTCTGCCACTTTGGGTAATTCGCTTTGGTTGCCCAGTCGCATCGCGTCGAAAGCTTTGATACCCGTTATCCAGTGGCCGCTCGACTTATCCCAGGGGGCAAAACCCTGGTCGCCGTTTTGGCGGCCTGCGAAATTCCACATAAAATAGCGCCAGTACATCCAGCCGATCTGGTAGCGCATCATATAGCTGATATTGTCAAGCCCGTTGGGGCGACCGGGAGGCAGGGCAGCTTCGGGGTTGAGTCCCATCCATTGCTTGTAAGAGTCGGGGCGGTTTTGGGTATTGTCGCCCATACGCGGCAGCAATGTTTTGTCGCTGTCTTTGTACTCCAGGGTGATCTTATAGTCGGTGTATTCGTATTTGTCGCCTACCCTGCCGTAGCGGTCTTCGATTTTAGTATCGATAGGCTCGGAGTTAAAATTGGGACCGCGCAGCAGTGCCCGTTCGCCGTATTGTTCGCGGTTGATATAGGGTATCAGGCGCATGGCGTCGGTGGGCGCGTTCATATTCACCGGCGGATCGGTATTGGCGCGAATAACGACCACACCTATTATTGAGAACGAAATAGCCAACAATGCCGCGCCGATCGTCAGATTCTGAATGGCGCTATTTTCCCTGATGTGGGCATAACGCAACAAACCGACGATAATGCCGGCCACGATGAGCAGGGTAGGAATAAGTCCGGTATGGAATGGCAGGCCGAGGGTATTCACCATCAGCAATTCCATCTTGCTCCACAACACCGGTATACCTACGATGATCAGTTTTTGGGTAGCTACAATAAGCAGTACACCGACAGCGGCGGCGGCGGCCATTCCCCAAATGGTATGGTTTTTATATTTTTTAAAATAATAAAACAGCGCCAGCGCGGGGAAGGTGAGCAAGCTCAGCAAGTGAACGCCGATAGAAAGACCGGCTACATACACCGTGAGCAACAACCAGCGGTCGTTTTGGGGCTCGTTGGGCAAGCTGTACCATTTTACGGTAGACCACAAGGTCAGCGCGGTGAAAAAGGTCGACATGGCGTATACCTCGCCTTCTACTGCCGAAAACCAGATGGAGGTGCTGAAAGCGGTAGCCAGACCTGCGACGATGCCGGCGCCGGCCAATGCGATATCCTGTCCGCTTTGCAGTTCGTTGCTGCGGCCTGCCAGTGCCAGGCGTCCCAACATGATAGTGATCCAGCAAACCAGGGCGGCGGTTAAAGCGGTGCAAATGCCCGACATGAGGTTGACGGAGAAAGCGATGTTCTCCGGGTTGTCAGAAACGAGCGTAGCTACCCAGGTAAAGAGGCGGCCTACTAACACGAAAAAGGGAGCTCCCGGAGGGTGTACTACCTGGAGTTTGTATGCGCCGAGGATGAATTCGCCGCAATCCCACAAACTACCTGTTCGTTCTGCCGAAAAATAATAAACCGTCAGGGCGATAGCAAAAACGAGCCACCCCGCGATTTTATGCAACAAGTTAGATGATCCCATTGGGTAAAGGTTTTCGAATGTCGATATGTGCTGTTTTATAAGAACTGCAAAGGTAAAAAAAAATTTCAGAGCTAATCTTTGGGTAAACTTTGATAGATCGCAATAAAAACGAGCGCCATTTTCATGGGCAAGTCAATGCTAGGGTCGAGTTCGTCTTCGATGATCCAGTCGCGGGGGTCGCCCTCCCAGGCGGTATAGATAGAAAAATAGCCGTGATCGGAGTCTCTGATAGCCCACAAGTCGCTCGTATTGCCATACCGGCTGCTGAGGGTGAATTGCCGGTCGTTATCGGAGATACGCCACTCGCGGAAATCGCTTTTGAAGAGGGTTCGCGCCGAGATAATGCGATTGTCGCCTCTGATCTCCCATTCGTTGGGGTCTTCATTCCACTTTAGCCTGATTTGTCCGGTAGATTCTCCCAGGCGGTATTCCCATTCGGTCCAATTGTCGAGGTTGGTCCAGCGCAGGCGCAACTCGCCGGGTTCTTCTTCCTCTTCGGCAAAGACGATCCATTCGCCAAATGAATCGCTCCAGCGGGTAGCAATTCCCGATAGTTGTTGTGCCCCCACGCTCTTTGTACTCATGAGCAATAAAGCTAACAGGCAGGTTTTGTATGTCATCGCTTCGAATCGTTATAGTTAAATAACGCATTTTCAACGACAAATGTACGTAACCTGCTACAATATCCCTCTATTGCGCAGGTAGAGCATGAATAAGGCGAGTAGAAAAACGGCGGCAGCCACCCCGATTTGTATCCATTGGGCCTGGACGCCCTGTATACTGCTCTCCACATAGTGCGGATTAGGCAGATTGGGCGAGCCCGTGCCGAGGCGTTGCTCCCAATTGCCGGGATCGCTGTTGTCGAGCGTAGGCAGTAACAAGCTCAGGGTAAATACGGTATCGGCAGGAGGTATGTCGTACCCGATGCTATCAACTGCAGCGCCGAGGCTGGAAAAGAGCGCGAGGGTTTCTTTTCGTTTGTGGAGGCCGAAGCCCAGCCCGCCGATGACGTTGTATGCCTCCGGGAAATTGCGGATAAATTTGCTGCCGTCGCGGCAAACGACCAGGTAGTCTTTGGGCGCGATCCGCACATCGGGGAATATGAACTCGTTTTTACCGTCGGTGAGCACCCAATTGTGCAAGAGCACTTCTTCGTTGCTGTGGTTGTATAGCTCTATCCAGTCGCCCACGCGCTTATTATTGGCGCAAATTTCATTGATCATGACTTTATTGGCGAGGGGATCTTCAAAACGTTCAAAACGAGCTTTGATGAAGTACTTTTTTTGCCGAAGCGAAAGGGTGAATTCGCGACGGTCTTCGGAAACAGGCACGCCCTCCCAGCCTGAAAACCGGTAGCCATAGTCGGGCACAGCCTTTAAAGTGATGGGATAGCGTTCAAAGTATACCCCTTGAAAATATCGGTCGCGCACGCGCACGTGGTCGTTGATTAGGATAGTCCCACCAGTGGCGGCTAAGGCTTCTACCTGGCGCAGGGCGCCGGTATTAAATTTTTCCATGAGGTGCATGCGCATATAACGCGGGCGCTCTTGAGCGAAAGTGCGCAACACGTCGACCTGGTCGTTCCACCTGGATTCGCTCAGGTTCCAGCGTTGCAGGTGGCGCGGCATTTCAGGTTCGAGGTTGAAATAAAAATCGTCGACGCGGTTCAACACCCGGTCTACGGCAAAGGTAGTATTGAGGTGATCGGCAAAGCGATTTACGAAGTCCGTTTTAAATTGCTTGTTTTCGAGCAATTTGCGAAGCAAAAAGGTACTCCAGGGCGGATTGGGCCAATGCGGGCCGTTAGGTGCGGTGTGAAAAGCCAGGCTATTATTTCTGTAGGCTTTTTTCGTTTGCAGTCCGAAACCCCAATCGGTGTCGTAAAGTATCCAACGCCAACGGCCGCCGGGCGTATGGGGCCTCCAGTATTTGATATTGCCGCCTGCATCCTGGTTGTCGTAGAATATCTGTGCGATCTGGTAGTCCATGAAATTGTCTACCTCCATCAGCTTTTGCACATAGGCGTAGTTGGCGGAATCGCGTAGTCCTTTTTTTTCTATAAAAGAAAGCATGTGCCGGTAATGGCGGCTACTGCCCCGGCGCACAAGTCCTTTGTGTTCGAGCAGGTCGATGCTGTCTTTGTCAACGTCGTGGTGGTCGGCGATAAAAAACCGGTTAACCTTTTCACGGATATTGTAGATACCCCAGTATTTGCCATTGATGTATACGTGCACGGGCCGGTAGGCTTGTTTGTCGATATCGACCTCATCGAGCAGTCCGGTCATGAAGGCGTCGCGAAAATGCGTTTTGCCAAAATCGCTGCCGCTGTTGCGCAGCACCATGAATTTGATGTCCTTTGGGCCTTCTTCACCAAAAAAAGGATGGTCGAAGCGCGATTCGCCGAAGCGTTTGCGGGCTACCAGGGCCAGGGATTTCTGGGGAAAAAGCCGGCTCATACCCCCGAAAAGGCGCATGCCCGTGAGGCTGCTGTGCACTAGTTTGCCGTCGCTTTCAAAAATGTCGATGTGTACCGGGATTTCTTTGCGGCTCCAGAAGTTGGCCCCGGGTTTGTGCCAGAGTGTGTCGCGCGCAGCGCCGCCCTGCATGAAAAGTCCTTTCTGCGGATCGAATAAAAATTCGTCGGTTACGCCGATGGATACGACGGGAAATGTAGTAGCGGGTTCGTCAATCAGATAGGTTTGGCCGCATAGCAGGCTTTTTTTGCCGTCCAGATAGGCTACGGCGCGCACTACGCTGGTTGTGGTGACGTAAAAAGGACCTTCGTAAGTCAGGGACCTGGGCGAGGGCGAGCTACCGTCGAGGGTGTAATAAATCGCAGCGCCCGGGCAAATGAGTTTTACTTCTACGTCTTGTTCGTAAAAACCACCTTGCGGCGCAAAAAGCAACTCGAGCGGCGCTTCATCCTGCCCGGGTTTGCTTTGCTGTGCCACAGCGTACAGGCTGAGCAGGGCCAATAATGCGATTAAGGTGGTTCTCTTCAAGGTGTCAAATCGATTTTTGGTCAACGACTTTTTATTGTCGCCTTGGGTGTATACTATCTTAT
>JAEUUQ010000545.1 GCA_016787505.1 Saprospiraceae bacterium
CGATTAATTCATAAAACCATTCTTTTTCTTTGGGGCTGGTATTGACAAGTGTGACCAAAGCATGTAGAGAAGGATCTGTGATCCAGGGGCTTCCGTTATCGGCCAGTAGTCCGTTGTCGCTCGGAGCGTCCACCTGTTTGATCATTCTGCCAAAGGCATCATAGGCGTAGGCAGTATATTTCCCATCTGAATCGACTTCCAGTATAACCTGACCGGATTGGTTGTAGGCTATTTGGGTAATCCCCGCGTCCGGCGTGTACTTTTTGTATACTTGTCCCAGGTAGTTACAAATATATGTCATTTGCTGTTTCTCGGCGTTAACAACAAGGGATGCCCTGCCGTGCGCATCGTATTTAAAAATCGTGGCTGCGTTCCCATTACCGGTTATCGACGCTATTTTTTGTCCAATGGCGTTGGTATACTCAATAATCGTTTTATTGTCTTCGTCAGCGGTTTCCGCTCTGAAATAGGAAGACCCCGGCACGAGAATGTCGTCGACATTGGGTTGCCCGGTATGATCCAGTTCATTTTTTAGTTGTGCATACGTAGAAATACAATACGTAGAATTGACGCTATGGCCGCCGTTGAGGCACAGCCCAAATTTGGCAGCTTGTAGTACGTTGCTTCTTGGCGCAACGTCGTAACCCACATTGTTGTGATTACAACTTAATTCATCATTTTCAGAATCCAGCGCAATGTGTGGAGCGCTGCCAATGGTAGGCTGATGGCTCGAAAAAGGCCGGTCGTAAAGATCAAAAAAGTGGTCTTCCACAACGACATTCCCGTCATGTGTAGAATGGCTCACGCTTCCTGATTTACGTCCAATAGGGTCCAAAAAGTTTTTCGTACCGAAGCCTTTGTCGTCTTCAAGCAAATTGAGAATATCCACATGATTTTGCAGCGCTCTTTGCTTAAAATTGAGGCCGAAATCATTTTGCCAGTTGTAATACGCCGCTTCCTGGATGGCTACGCCGTTTCTATATGCTTTTATCATGCGCTGATACCCGTCGTAATCGTAGGTAAGTACCATGCCGTTGGGGTCAGTTACGGACTGTATCGTATAATCGGGATGATAGGTAAAATGCGTGGTAAGCGAGTTCGGGAGGCTTTCTCCAATGGTAACGGATTTGGGCGCTCTGAAATTAGGGTTTAATACCTGGTATTGCACCCTGAGTATGCCGTTGATACAGGTTTCGTATACCAGGATTTTTGTTGTTCCATAGTCGTATTTCGTCTTTAATTGTTTTTCATCTTCCTCCAGTAAAACTTGTCCCAATCCGTTTCTCGAATGTACGTAATAAGTCGATAGCACATCCGTTTGGAATTCTGGGTTGTTAAGGTCGTCTTCAAAGCGCAGCACCGGGGGAGTATTGTCTCTAACCTGTGCATAAATCTGACGGAGGAAATATTTACCTTCGATAGAATTTGAAACATAGCCCATAATATCGTCATCGCCAATGATATTGCCGCCCGTGGGTTCCATATCGTCTACAATTTCACACGGGCAATAAATATTCTCTGTATAGGAGCAGTACCCTTCCAAATTTTGCCCTTGAGTCGCCAGGACACAGGGAAGAATGATAAAGGGATTGCCGCCGTTATTGCCGTAGCTATTATCAACGCATGGGCCTGTTTCATCATAAGGATTGTCAACTTCTACTATTTCCTGGGGCGGTAGCTGGGCTTCCCAGTTTTTATCGTAAATATAATACTCGGATTGTACTATTGGCTGTTGGTTGTATACCTTCCGGGTAGTTCTTTTTTCAAAAATAAAATCCCTTTTCTTTTTTACGGAAAAGAGCATCGTCAACATTTGATAGGTCGACTTAGGTTTTTTATCATCCGGTCTGATATAATATGGGTGGTTGATCAAATCGTAGAGATAAAAATACTCTTCCGTATTTTCAAATCCGGGTAATTGAGGTGAAGTTGTTGTTGTTTTATACAACTGCCAGGATGGTTCCCAATACAATCTGTTATAGCTCTGCCCGCCGATTACCTGATCTTCAATGCCCATTTTTGCAAATCCCCCCGATAATTTTGTGCCTTTGTAATCGGCATCAAAGTATTCATACGTTGTAATAGTCTGTACCTGTTCGGAAGCTTGCGAGTCGCATTTATTATCATATACGGTACTGGTTTCCGCCGTTTTTTTGATAAAGTAGCTATTTAAAAACAGCGGGTCTTCATTTATAATATAGCGAAAGAATATGGCCTCATAGAATTTGGGGACGGCATATACTCCAGTCTGAGTACTCATATTGGGAATCTCATCGCCGATTGAAAAAAATTGATTGTATTCCTGGCTGATTTGCGCCAGTTGATTCAAATAGGTTTGCCACGACGACCAGTAGGCATCACAGGCCGCCTTCGAGGCGGCATCCATAAATTCATAGTCGGCACAACCGCAGGCAACCGTTCCATTACCAGTTGGGCATTGCCCGGCGGGCGCCGACCCCGGCGCTGTTAAGGCGCTGATTGCAGTTTGATATTCTTCATTTAACCCTTCAATAAATGCCAATATTGCGGTAATATAATCAATCGGATTTGAATAGTTTTCAGGCAGGGGGCGCCCTGATAAATGGATATATTCGCCGTAGTCTTGATTGTCGTCCGTATCATCTACTGATTTTGCAGTGCGAATAAACGGCGGTTCAAAGGCCAATACGGCTTCGTAGGAATAGGAATTGGAGGAAACCAGAATACCGGAGCCGTCTCTGACTTCTACACCGGAAAGTTTCCCCCACAATAAGCGGTCGGTATGATGCGAATAGGTGGAAACAGGCGATCCATCCGGACCGTTTGGACCGGATACGACAGCCGTTTCATAGCCGAATTCCAAACTGTAATTTTTGTCCCACCTGAAATTATCATTAATTGGAATCTCCGTATCTAAAGTCCTCAAATTATTAAAAGCATACGTCCATACTTTATTACCCCGCCGTTCAGTTACCGTTTTACTATGAACGGTCATATATACCTGGAAGGCCACATTTTGGGCTGTCCTTATTTGCCCAAAATACGGATAAGTATGCTGCCAGTCTTTGGGGCTGCTTTGCCGCAGGTATTTAAACGACTTATACGAACCTGCGTCATAGGGTTTATATTCTATCACAGTTTCCTTTCCCAAAGGGTCGGTGATTTTGGTAAGCAGGATATAATTGGCGTTAATATTGTAAACAGGTACAACTGAATTGGGCCCAAGCAGGAAAAAAGGCTCCGGCGGTTCGTATGTTTGTGCAGTTGAAACCTTAGTGCTGTATTCAAAATGCGTAGTAGGAATAGTAGCGAAATCTGAAATTCCGGAACCGTCACCTCCATCATTTGGCAGTTGCCGGATACGCATTAATTTTACCATATTTCTTTGATAGCCCGAAGGCTCAAACTGTTGGGATTGTGTAGCCGTATTATAGTAATTGACATAATGCGGGGTTGTTTCTATTTCGTATTCCAGCTTATAATTAAGCACCGTATGCCATATTGCATTCGGATCGTTGTTCTCCGGCAATGACTCTCCCGGGTTTAATAGTTGTTTTTTTACATGGGTTAACATGAGTGGATTTTTTCCATATCGCACAATCTTCACATTGTTCAGTCGCGTATCTTGATCGGCGAGGGTAGGCTCATTGTCCCAGGGATGTGCTGTGCCGTATGTCTGTTGGTCGTTCCACCAAAAAGGACTATTGCCTGAGCCGGTTGTGTTGAAGCACCAGTCCATGGCAGGGCTGACGCAGCGGTAAAATCCCAACATGATATGCCAGGGAAGGCCGATCCCGAAATTGGAGGGGGTTGAACCTGTATAATAAAGCAACTCCGGCGCAATTTCATCACCCGTCCCCAAGTCAGGGTCGGTGAGCGCTATTTGTCCCAAATAAGGGGTATTGATATAAGATTTACATATATCGGGTCGAGTGACGTCATTTTGATATTCGATTTCATCGGGATTCAGTGCAAAATTATTATCGGAATTGGCAGGGCCTATCTGGATGTTAAAGCCTCTGAAAGCTCTGGGCAAGTTGGGCATAACAAAATAGTTAGATATGTCAACCAGATCTTCCGGATAGTTTCCTTTGGAATGCCACTTTATCCCTTGATTAAACGTGGAAAAAACAGTTTGTCCGCGAGTGGTCATATAGCTGCAATTGATCGGATAATCCGGATGACCAGCCGGAGTAACCAGCCCCGAAGAATAATCCCCCGTAGCCAAATTAACATCAAACAAGCATTCTCTGCTGCCTCCTTTTTGAATTCGGGCGCTTATTTCATAAACCTCTCCCGGAGGCATAGAAACCTGCTGGCTGTTCCATCCCGGTGGGTTGTCAACATTATCGCCTGTAGGCACAAGCCTTGGCGATTCCAAAAAACCATGCGAAAACGAATTATCCTGGCTGCCAAGCGGTTCGGTAATATACAATCCCTCTGCATTGTTGCATCCTCCTGAACTCGGTATTGTATTACTTACAGCCAAATATGGGTTTGTCGGAACGGCCAGGTTAAAAGTAGAAGAACTTAGTCCATCCGATTTTACGTGTTTATACCTGCGCCAGCCCGCTAATAGTGAATTGCCATCCGTTTCATATATCGTTTTTTTATTGTACAAATCATCTACCGGTTCTACATCAGGAGCATTTACATCCAATAAATCAGCGCTTCCGCTTAGTGGAATGGAGGTATAGGTGAATTGCATGCGTTCATATCCCGAATTAATTTCCTTGATAAAAATATCCCGGTATACTGTTTTTAACGTCGAGTTCTCTCCCCATTCCAAATCAAGGCAAATATCAAGTGCGGGTTGTTTATACGCGCTGTAAAAATCCATAGCCCCATACGCGTAGTAGGTAAAATCGATATTCCCAATTAAGTCGCTGTTGCGAATATTCATGCAATGCCAGGTAAGATATTCCGTCTGTGGCAACATTAGATGTTTGACATCGTAGTCGTCGTAATAGGGGTATGACGGCTGCGTGGGGTGAATCCTTTGATTAATGGCATTTCGGTGCGATACTCCCATCGGGCCGAATTCATATCGAGTGCCGTCGTCAATTACCACCTCCCAATATTGGCCGCTAAAAGTAGCCTCTATGTAGCGTTCGAATTTGTGCAAAACAAAATAGTGCTTGCCATTTCGGCTATATTTATAAACCATCCTGCCAGAAGCTACACCGGGAATGCTGAGCATTGGTGAAAACCAAAATAACTTCCCTTCATTGTCCACTTCATTCCCCACAAAAGTCTCATGCCGCTGCCCGAAACTCCTGATAATCCAATTTTTTTCTTCCAGCGTGTATTTATTGTAATCATCTACACTCACAGAAATAGTAGGAAGGTTTATTTCCCACCCCTCTCCATAGGGAATTCCGGATAAATGGGGGAGGTTATCGCCCGTAGCAAAAGTGGAATTATACGACGAAGTGACCTCAAAACTCAATCCTGTAGGCGTATTCACTGTGCCTAGTGAATATGAGGCGTTGAGCGTGCCGGTAAACAGGTTTACATCAGCGCTAATTCCACCGGATGTAATCTCAGAAGATTTTACTTCTTTAGGCGTAGATTGGCCATTTTCGCTGCTTCCGATAAGCTGGCCGAAAGATGAGCTAACCGCAAATAATACAAATGGCAGGATTAGGCTAATTGGGCGTAATTTCATGGCTATTTGATCTATTATGGGGAAGACGCTTTTTGCGTAAACTAATAAACCATCGGCTATTTCGTATGTATTCTTATGCGTAAAACTTCAGGTACGGAAAGTATTGTTTTCGATTTGGGTACTTGTGTAAAAGCAGAATAATATCTTATAATATTGATGTTTGATCTAATAAACGTATTGGATGAGTGTTACGAATGCAAATTTCGTCGTTTAATACTATACGAATCAATACCCTATTATGGGTATTTTTCAATGATCTTCACTTTTATATCTTACCCGCTGAGGCTGTCTCATAAGTCAATTTTTGAAAAGGGTCGCCAAATATGATTTCGAGAAACTGCTAAAATATCCTATGAATCCAAACCATTGCCTGGCGACGTTGCGTATTTTCGTGAAATGTCCTGTCACTTCATTTTCAAATTGACTTTTGAGACAGCCTCTGATAGGCGGCACGAGATTTGAATCTCGCGCCAGCGCCCGCCCAGCGCCCGCGTATTTTGTTTTTGGTTTTAGTGGTTGTTTTTGGCAACCTCGCGCCAGCGGAGTCACCTTGTCACCTTGTCCCCCTTCACAATAATCTCAAAGCGCTGCTCCAGCCGGTTGCCTCTTTCATCAACCAGGGTGAGCAGGTGTTTTCCTACCGGCGGATTGAGCTCCATACTGTGAAAAGTTCGGGTTTGGCCGATATACTCGTTATCGATATGCCAGTATATAGTAGATTCGGGCAGGCGGTGGGCTACGGCAAAAACGGTGCGGGAGGGTTTGCCGTCGAGGTCGGTGGGCACGTAAATGCGGGTGGGTTGTTTGGGATAAATCAACTGCATCAGCCTGATTTGTCCGGCAACGGGCAGGCAGTCTTCGCGTAAGGGCGGCAGCGGTTTAAAATTGGGATTGAGCGATTTGTAATAATATTCTTCCAGCGGAGGTAGTACCATCCAGGGTTCGTGGATAATACGCGAAGGCGATTCGCAATCGCTGTTGACCTGCCATTGGCGGCTGGGGTCGAGGTGAACCAATTGATGGTAAGGGCAGGCGTCGGCTTTGAGTCCGCTGCGCGGCGCCCAAATCGTATCCACTGGGCAAATGGCGAGGTTTCTGTAGCCGCTTTCTTTGCAGACGCTAACTTTCGTCATATCATCATAGGGTGTGGGAAACCAGCGATTCTCCTGGGGCAGGCGGCTAAATACATCAAACAATACCGGGGCGGCCGAGAGCACCCCCATGAGCCCGGGGCGGCCTTCCCCGTCGGCATTGCCCACCCAGATGCCAACCACATACCGCGGAGAAACGCCCACCGCCCAGGCGTCGCGAAAGCCGAAACTGGTGCCGGTTTTCCAGGCGACCCGCCGGCTGGAGCGAAAATATTCCCACTCCCCTTCCGCATTGGGCCTTTCTACTTCCTGCATAGCCTCAAAGGTGAGCCAGGTAGCGGCAGCGCCCATAGCCAGGGGTTCTTTGCTGAGGTAGGACGGTTTACCCAAATTGGGCTTAACATCCATTCTATAATTTAACGGCCGCCAATCGGAGAGGTCGTACCGGCTGTCCAGATCCGCGTAATGAACTAGTTGGCGGCTCATACAGGCGTAGGCATTCGTAATATCCCATAAGGTGCCTTCGGCGCCTCCCAGTACCAGGGGCAGGCCGTAATGCAAGGGCGGGCGGTTGATGGTGCTCAACCCCATTTGCCGCAATTTGAAGTGGAATTTCTCCAGTCCGTAGTTTTGCAACAGATGTACAAAAGGCACGTTGAGCGAACGCACCAGCGCCCGGCGGGCAGTGACCAATCCGTCGAATTGCTGTTTGTAGTTTTCGGGGCGATAGCCGCTCAGTATCGTGGGCACATCGGGCACCAGGGCATTGGGCAGCAACTGCCCATCGTGCAGCATCATGCCGTAGAGGAAAGGTTTGAGAATACTTCCCGTACTGCGGGGCGCCTTGATGACGTCTACTTCTTCGCCGTGTTCGGCGCCCGAGCCGATCACATTGCCCACATAAGCCAACACCTGGCCGGTTTCTACGTCTACTACCAGTCCGGCGAGGTTGTGGATTTCGTTATAGCGGAACAGTTGTTGGTAGCGACTGAGCACCTCGGTAAGTTGTTGCTGCATGGCTACCTCAACGGTTGTACGCACCCTGGAGGTTTGGAGCCGGCCGGTAGCCACAAATTCGGCAAAGGCGCGGTCGAGCAAATGGGGCGCCAGCCGGGGCAGCGGGTGCGGCGCCTCTGGCAGCGGTTCTACCAGGGCCAGTTCGAGGGTAAGGGCGTCAATCCTGCCGTCGTCATACAAGCGCTGCAGCAAGCGGTTGCGCTTGGCGACCAGGGCGGCGCGGTTGCGACCGGGGTGAATCAGCGCCGGACTATTGGGCAATACCGCCAACATCGCCGCCTCTGCCCAGGAGAGCAAATGCGGCGCTTTGCCGAAATAACGCCACGAGGCAGCCTCCAAGCCCACCACGTTGCCGCCAAAAGGGGCATTGGCGGCGTAAAGCTTTAATATGGATTTTTTGCGGTAAGCGGCCTCCAGGCGGGTGGCCATCATCATCTCTATCAATTTTTGCCAAATGGTACGCGGGGGATTGTCCCTCGACAAACGCACTACCTGCATGGTAAGGGTACTGCCCCCGCTCACTACCCTTCCACTGCGCAAATTCTGTACAAAAGCGCGACTCAAACTGATGGGGTCTACGCCCGGATGGTAATAAAACCTGCGGTCCTCAAAAGCTAACAGGGCCTGGGCAAATTTTGAGGGGATGGAATCAGGCGCCGGGAAGCGCCACTGCCCGTCGGCGGCAATTCGCGCGCCCAGCAGGTTGCCCTGGCGGTCTTCTAAAACCATAGAAGTTGGCGAATCAAAAAGCTGGCGAGGCAAGCAAAACATCCATATCAGAAACAAAATCAAAAATGTACCTGCCGACTTGGGATAGCGCTTCGACAACTGCCAGACCCGCTCCGCCAGTCGCTGCAACCCGCCTCCTATCTTCTTGATCTCGCGATGAATGCTATCCCTCATGCTACTCAGTTAATGCTTTTTTTTGCTCGCGTATCGGCGCGCAACACCCGGTAAATATCGCGTTGAAGCCTGCGCCCTCGCTCAGAGAGCCGGGAAGGATGGTATTGCTCGCGACCGCTTTTCGATAGCGCAAGCAGGGCAATATTGTCGGCCATGATCTCATCGGGGTGAATGATATACGTAGTATTATCGCCAATTTGTTGGTAAAGATCGGTTTCTTTCAGCAAAGAGAAAGGCGGAAGTCCACTTTGCGTGCTTATCACGGCATAACTCCCGTCGTCAAGCTGCTGGGTTCGGAATAAATTGAATTTTAAATACTCCCCGTAACTTTTTTTTGCGTCGTTATAATGGAGCTCTTCGGCATACAGCAGGGGTACCGCCTCCACCCAGCGCCCCCAGGGTGTGCGCAAGCGGATGGCATAGGCGCAATTCACGCCGTCTGGATTTAACAATCGCCGCATCTTCAGGGAGTCTGATTCCACCAGGCTATCTGCGCCCAGTGCCCGAAAGCCGATCAAAGCATATAGTTTTTCGCGTTGTCTGGGATGATAACGGGAATACACATGAAAAATTTCGTGAAGCAGAATGCGCATCAACACTTCTCTGTTGCCCGCTGATAGCTGGTCGGCAGGGATAATAATACTGTGCTCGCGGGTGAAGTACACGCCGGGCCCGTATAAGTGTCCTTTTATTTTAATCAAATTCAATACCGGCGGCAGCAAAGCCGGCGACAACTGCTGACACAGGGGGGCTATTTCGGCCATGATGTCGTACAACATTTGTTGTTCTTCGCCGGTAAAATCGCTCACTTCCCGTCGCAACGCCTCCCGGTAAACCGCCAGCACTTCTTCGCGCGAAACGGTGTCGGGAAGTTGTTGTTTGAGTTGTAAAGACATATCCAATTTGTTGATGCGTTCAAAAAAGGCGTCTTGCGCATCCTCCACAATTGCAACGGCGGCAATGGCACTATCGAGTGTATGCACTTGCTGGTGGTCGGATAATTGCCAATAGGCCGACGCTTTTTCCTGTATGCACCCCGTCAGCGTCCACGACACGAGTGCCGCCGTCCACAAAAACCAACGGCAATACCCCCTGTTTTGCGGCAATATCTCCCGCTGTAATCTTATTGCCATACTACATAGATTTAGCATAGAACCTCGAAAAAGTCGATTGCATGCCGTACTGTTAAAAAAATTTCAAACACTTGCGCCGTACCCCTTTACTCGTATTAACTTTTTACTTACCTTTGAGTGTGAAATACTCTTTAGTTCAGCCTTTCTTTAGGAATAATATCTTGAAGTTCAGTTCGCTACGATTAAAGGGTTGGAAAGGCCTCCCTAAATTTAGAGGCAATTTCGTCAGGGATTTTATTTTTTCCATATTACTTTTTTCACTTTTTTAATTTTTTTCTGATGAACATTTTTGTAGCTAAACTGAGTTTCAAGACGGAAAGTGAAGATCTACAGAGAGCATTCGAAGCTTTCGGCGAAGTTGATTCGGCGAAAGTAATCAAAGATCACATCACCGGAAGGTCTAAAGGTTTCGCATTTGTTGAAATGCCTAATGACGATGAGGCAAGAGCGGCCATCGAAGGTCTTAACGAAACGGATTTGGACGGCAACACTATCGTAGTGAAAGAAGCTGAACCCCGCAAGAAGCCCGGCTTTAACCGCGACAGCGGTGGAGGCGGCTACAACCGCGGCGGCGGCGGTGGCTACAACCGCGGTGGCGGTGGTGGCGGTTACAACCGTGGCGGCGGTGGAGGCGGCTACAACCGCGGCGGCGGTGGAGGCGGCTACAACCGCGGCGGCGGTGGAGGCGATTACAACAGCTATTGATCGAATTTGATCAATCCGCTTAAAATGACATATAAAAGCGGCTGTCTCTTTCGGGAAGCAGCCGCTTTTTCTATTATTGCTTCACCGCGTCGTACAACACCTGGTGCAGGCGGCGGCGAATACTAAGCTCGGTGATCTTGCGATTGTCGCGCGTGGGATATACGCGGTTGGTAAAAAACACCAGCAGCAGCCCGTTGTCGGGGTCGGCCCAGGTATAGGTACCCGTATAACCCGTATGGCCGAAACTATGGGTGCTCGCCGACCTGGCCACATAACTCTCTTTGTCGCTGTATTCCAGTAGTGGCCGGTCGAAGCCCAGCGCCCTGCGCACGCCCTGATCGCAGTATTGGCACCGGGTAAATTCTACTATGGTTTGGGGATTTAATATTTGCTCGCCGCCGTAGGTACCTCCATTCAGGTATAGCTGCATCAATTTGGCCAGGTCATTGGCGGCGCCAAAAAGCCCCGCATGCCCCGATACGCCGTTGAGCATGCCGGCGCCTTCGTCGTGCACGCGCCCGTGGAGCAGGGTTTTCCGGAAAAACGTATCGCGTTCGGTAGGCACGATACGCCACAGCGGGTATTTGCGAACGGGGTTATAGCCG
>JAEUUQ010000565.1 GCA_016787505.1 Saprospiraceae bacterium
TTTTGTGTACTTTCATTGCACACCCAATAATTCTGTATGTCAAATCCCCATCTTCCATGTCAAAACTTATGAGTTGTTTTGACAAATTTGAATAGTCAATCAAAAATACCAGGAGAAATGGGGCATTTATTTTCAAAAAAATAATAAAGCAGCTAAAGACCGCATCAAACATCCTTCCCATCCTTCAAAATCCCCCAAATCCTAGTTAAAAACTCTCTCCCTATCTCAGCAAATTCACATCACCCTTATACAGCACAATCTCGCCATCGATAAATTCGATTTCAGCAAAATACACGTAAACGCCTGGGTTCATCGGGCGGTTGCGGTGCCTGCCATCCCAGCCGAAAGCCGGATTGTTGGGCTGGAAGTTGCGCAATTCTATCATGCTTTCGCCCCAGCGGTTGAAAACCAGGAATGACTTGACCTCCCTGACCTGGTTGTCGCGGCTGTGGATGTATAAAATATCGTTGATGCCGTCGTCATTGGGTGAAAAAGCATTGGGAATATAAATCGGCCTGCGCTTGCGCACTACAATGACGGTATTGTCGCTATCCGTACAACCGTTTATATCCACTACGGTGACCGTATATTGAGTTGTTGTGCCGGGCGAAACCCAAATGGCCGCCGTATTACCCACAGCAATGCTATCGGGCTCCCAAATGATCGTATCCAGTTGAATACCGGAATTATATACGGCTGCCAACCTCACGCTGTCACCTAACTCGATAGTGCGGTCGCTGCCCTCCAGACTAGTCACCAGCGTCACGACCAGCTCTTCCGGCTGCGAAATATCAGCGGTAAGCTCGGAAGTACAGCCGTTCTGGTCCTGGATAACGAGCGTATAACTCTCCGGCCCGAGGAAGGCAAATTGTGTCTGGCTGGTAAACGGACTTCCGTTGAGGGAGAAACTATAAGGCCCTGTACCGCCGCTCACGTTATCGATGGTGATTACGCCGTCGTTGGCCTGGAAACAGGTAATGGGCGTTACCTGCAAGTCGGCAACGGGCACGTCCAGATTAGCGTCAACGGTTACTTCATCGGTATCCGAACAGCCGAGATCATTGGTTACGGTTAGCGTATAAACCCCACTTTGCGTGGCATTGATGATGGCATTAGTGGGATTTGCGATCACTACATTGGGGTCGGAAGCCGACCAGTTGTAGGTGATTCCCGCCCCTGTAGTGGTGCCTGTACCGCCAAGCGAAACAGCAGACGTGTTACAAGTGATCGTTTGATCGGCGCCCGCATCGGCTACCGGGGCGGCTTCGATGATGACCTGCACTTCTACCTGGGCATCGGGGCATGGATCAACTGCGTCTACTCGATAAACGAAGCGGTAGGTACCGGGTAATTGTGTTGCCGGATTGAAAGTAGCCGCCCCCGCATTAAACGCCCCTCCGGTTGAAGGCGGCGTGCTGATTTCCTGCCAGGTCCCTCCAGGTGTTGCGCCTGAAATCAAGGCAGCCAGGTTGACAGGGGTAGCGCTGCCTGCGCAAAGCCGCGCGGGCGCTAATGCCGTACCTGCGTTTACAGGTTGATTAACGGTGACGGTCCAGGAGGCGTTGCCAGGGTAAGTGCAATCGGGCAAAGCCAGATTGGTATAGTCGATAACCTGCAAGGTAGTCGTGCCGGAGAGTGCCCCCAGGTTTACGGCAGCGCCGTCGGCCAACGTGGCCGTTACCGGCGCTCCGCCGTTGACAGTGTAGACCACCGAATAGGATCCGCCGCTTCCGGTGAAATCAAAGTTGACGGAAGCCGTTTGTCCGGAGCATATTGTTGTAGTGCCGTTAAGTGTTAGTACATTGGGCGGGCAATCCTGTGCGATACAGGTGCCGGCGCCGGTGCTGTTGCCGCAAGCACCAATGCCCTGGGCGATCACGTTGATCGTCACCGACTGGTTGGGCGTAAGGCCCGTTACAGTATAAGTAGTGCCGCTAAGCGTACCGGCAGGACCGTCAACGTCTGTCACCTGGTAACCGGTAGCGCCGCTTATGGGCGCCCAGCTAAACACGATAGACGTGCTGGTGGTTTGCTGACAAGTCACCACGGGCGTTGCCAACGGCGCGTCTACCTGCACATTAGCCGAAGAAGTGGCTGTACACCCGTTATCATTTACGGTCAGGGATATCGTTTGAGAACCCGCTGTAGCCCATGTTACGGCATGCGGGCCGGCGCCGGTTCCCGGGGTTGCCGAGCCGCCGCTGAAGTTCCAGGTATAGCCTGCCGAAGCCGAAGCCGAACCGGTGAAGGTGATCTGCGAGGGGCTGCCCACACAAACAGGAGAAACCACGGTGAAAGCCGCCGTAGGCACGGCATTGACTGTTACAGTGGTAGTGCCTGAATAATCGCAAACGCCCTCCGTATAATTTACAGTAAGCGTATGCTGACCTGCACCGGCAAGTGCCGGGTTAAATACGAAGTTGGCGCCTTGCTGCGATACGCCCGTTCCGCTCCAGGTAAATACCCCACCTCCAGCGCCGCCCGAAGCGGTCGCCATCAGGGTTACCGCTGCGGCATTGTCGCACAAAGCGGTTAGCGGGGTAATATTGAGTACCACAGGCGGACAAGCCGTAGCTGTACAAGTCGTCTGGGCTGATACAGAAGGACAGGCGCCGGCAGAATTGGCGGTCACTTCGATCATCACCATATCCCCAGGGTTCAAACCCGTCAGCGAATAAGTCGTTGGATCAATCTGATTGACTGTATGTGCAGGGCCGTTTGTGATAATCGCGTAGTCGGCAGCGCCGGCTACCAAGGGCCAACTGACAGTAATCGAGGTATTGGTTCCTGAGCAGCTAATAACGGGAGGGCTCAGTGGTTGCTCTACCGTTACACTGCCGGTAAAAGCGGTGGAAGCGCAGTTATTCTCCACCACGGTCAGACTGATCATGGGGTTGCCTGCATTGGGCCAGTTCACCTGGTGAGGGCCGAAACCCGTACCCGGCGTAGCCGATCCGCCGCCAAAGTTCCAGTTATAGGAAGCGCCGGAACCCGCATTGCCCGTAAATGTAATCGTAGCGTTCTCTCCTGCGCATACCGTCGGCGTAGCGGTAAACCCGGCCACAGGCTGGGCATTGACCACTATGGTTGTGCTGCTATTATAATTGCAGTTGCCCTCCTGGTAGGCAAGCAGGATCACGTGAGTGCCCGGACCGGCTACATCGGGGTCGAAAACGCCGTTATCGGCATCGGTGATGCCCGGGCCGCTCCAGGTGCGCGTGCCGTTGCCGGCGCCGCCTGTGATCTGTACGCCGAGCGTTATAGGAGTTGCCGAGGCGTTGAGGCAAATGGGGGTTACGTTGTCTATCGCCAGGTTTACCGCAGCACAATCTTCTGCGATACAGGTTTGTTGCGCCGTCGTATTAGCACAGGCATTGCCGCTGACGGCCTCAACCTGGAAGCTTACCACATCGCCAGGCGATAAACCTGTTACCGTATATGAATTTCCATTTTGCGTTCCGGACTGGCCTGTGAGCACTGTCACGTTGTATCCTGTTGCATCGGCAACATCAGCCCATGAAAATACAATCTCCGAAGTAGTCGTTGCACAGTTGATCACCGGTAGCAGCAACGGTTCATCCACGGTGACCGTTTGTGAATAAGACTGAGAGGTACAGCCGTTTTCTGCAACTACCAGGTTGATGATTTTTGTGCCGCTTGTAG
The DNA here is from genome assembly GCA_016787505.1 of Saprospiraceae bacterium. Taxonomy (GTDB): domain Bacteria; phylum Bacteroidota; class Bacteroidia; order Chitinophagales; family Saprospiraceae; genus JABWBR01. Next base: position 3,664 of record JAEUUQ010000565.1, read on the forward strand.
GCCAACTCACCGATTGCGGGCCGGGGCCCGTGCCGGGGTTGGCTGTGCCGCCGTTAAAATTCCAGTTGAAGGTAGCGTTTGCGGGATTGGCGCTGCCTGTGTAGCTTGCCACGATGATTTCATTCACACAAACAGTGTCCTGGTTGAGGATAAAATCGGCTGTGGGCGTATCAAATACATCTACAGCAACACTGGCAGTTTCACTGCAGGGGCCTTCGGCGTAAGTCAGCGTGAGTGTGTGCGTTCCGGGGCCTGCAACGGTGGGATCAAATACGCCGTTAGCCGCATCGGTAATACCGGGACCGCTCCAGGTGCGCGTGCCGTTGCCCTGTCCTCCGCTTACATTGGCGGTTAAGGTCAAGGGCGTATTGGCGCCGTTGAGACATATATCGCTTATGGGAGAAATATTAATTGTAAAACCGGGGCAGTCGGCTGCATTACAAGTCGTTTGCCCGCTCACAGGGCCGCAGGCGTTGTCGGTTTGTGCCGTAACCTCTATGGTCACTGCTTCCCCTGGTTGTAAATTATTTACAGTAAAGCTATTGCCTGTCTGCGTACCTGTCTGACCCGATAGTACGGCAACGGTATAGCCGGTGGCGCCAACTATATCGTTCCAGTCGAAAGTAACGGAAGTCGTTGTAGCGCCGGCACAGTTGATGACGGGTAGTTGCAGGGGGCCTTCCACGGTGACTACGAGGGCCGCCGTATCGGAAAAACAGCCGTTGGCTTCCACGACCAATGTAATCGTCTGAATACCTGACGCATCCCACGAGACGGTTTGAGGGCCCTGTCCAGTGCCCGGTATCGCATTACCTCCGTCGAAATCCCAATTATAAGTAGCCGTAGTATCGGCATCTCCCGTATAGGTAAATACCACGGGTTGGTCGAGGCATACCAGGCCGGTATCCTGGGTAAAATCGGCAGAGGGAATAGCCGATACGTTTACAATTAGCGTATCGGTGTATGTACACTGCCCTTCTATATAAGATGCCACAACGGTGTGTGAGCCCACCCCGGCGATCAGTGGGTCGAAAAAGTCTAAAAAAGGCGTATTCAACACACCGGGGCCGCTCCACGACATGGCCCCGTTGCCTGACCCTCCGGTTATTGTCATGATCAAGGTATCGGGCTGGAGAGAGGGCGACATACAGAAATCGGGCAATGGGGAAGCACTAACGCCAACAGGCGGGCAGTTTTGAGAAGCGCAACTAAACGTAGTGGCGCTCCCCGGACAGGCGCCGCCGCTTTGGGCAGTCACGGTAATCGTGACGGTTTCGCCGGGCGACAAGTTGTTGACGGTATAAGTTGTACCGGCGAGTGTTCCGGTTTGTCCCGTACCTACTACTACATCGTAAACCGAAGCGCCGGGCACTGCCGGCCAAACGAACTGCACGGAATTGGGGGTAATCGTACCACACGAAATAGCAGGTGCAGGCAGCGGGGGGGTCACGTTGACTGTCACGGAAGCGATATCGGTACAGCCATCTTCATTGGTAACCGTAACGATATAATTAGTTGTCGCATTGGGCGATACCGTAATCGGGTTGACGTTGTTTTGGCCCGTACTCCAATTGTAGGTAATTCCTCCACTTCCGGTAAGCGTAATCGATGATCCACCACAAATAGTAGGATTAACGGGGCTAATAGCTGCATTTACAGCAGGTGCTACGATAAATGATACCGCACCCGGTGCAGAACAGCCCGT
>JAEUUQ010000590.1 GCA_016787505.1 Saprospiraceae bacterium
GTTTGTCATGGGGGATAATCCCGCTCATTTTCATGGAAGCCGCCGCCCTGTGGAGCAGGTAAGTTGGTACGATGCCGTCGTATTTTGCAACCGGCTAAGTAGGTATGCAGGTAGGCCGCCCTGTTATTTTTTCGATGATAAATATAGCCGTATATATGGGTTTACAGCCACCGGCGATTGGGATTTGCCCAACGAAGGCGCCGTGTTCTTTAATGCTTCGGCAGCCGGTTACCGCCTGCCTACCGAAGCGGAGTGGGAATACGCCGCGCGCGGCGGTCAGAACGAGGAGGGATATCGATACGCCGGCAGCGGTAAATTGGAGGAGGTAGGTTGGTTTAAAGGGAATGAGGATAAGGAAACGCGGGAAGTCGGCCTGCAATATCCCAATGAACTGGGGTTATTTGACCTAAGTGGCAACGTATTGGAATGGTGCTCGGATTGGTTTAATAGCCAGTATTATAAGGCTTGCGCTGAGAGCGGGACTGTAGTTGATCCGCTTGGGCCTGCTGGGGGCGTTGCCCGCGTGTTACGCGGCGGCTGCTACTTCTACATTCCGTTGGATTGCCGCCCCGCCGGCCGGGACAACCTCTCGCCGGACAGCCGTAACCTCAATTTCGGCCTCCGGCTTGTCCTCCCCTTCCAGTCAGTTGGCTAGCCGGTTCCGGCATCCTATGAGCAAAAAAAAACGATCTCTGTCCGGAGGGCGGAGGAGGGGGAAAAAGTACGGAGCAGATGAGCAAGCCGGTGAGGGACGAGCCGGCTGTGAGTCTGCTCCGTTGCTGGCGCTAAGGTGGATGTTTGATTTTTGATGTTGAATGTTTGATGCTTGATTATTTTATACCCATAACTCACAACCCATAACCCACAACCGACATCCAAGGAGGCCGTTCGTTGAGCGGAGTCGAAATCCGACTTGGCGAGGGGTGATTTGGTTGATTTTGAATTATGGATGCCGGATGAATTATAGTTATTGATTTTCAATTAATTAAACATCAAATATTCAACATTCAGCATCAAACATTTAACATTAAATGAATTAGCTTTACATTCGTAAAATAACATCAATATCACCGCATGAAACCCGCCATCATTACCCAAATTGAAAAAATAACCGGTTTCGAATTACACATGGCGCCTGTGCGCGGAGCTGACAAACTATCGGGACTGATGCGCTTTAAAAACGACCCCGATGATGTTGAAAAACCCTTTTGTAAATATGCAATAGAAGGAGATGCCCTCATTGGGCTCAATCTGGCTAAAACGGGTTTAACAGATAAGCAGTGGAATGATATACAGGCTGTTGACGGATTTGAAACGGGGAAATTGCTGGCTTTAAATGTAAGTGGAAACCAACTAAGCGCTTTTAGCATAGGGGCTGACTACGGAGCCTTGCGCTTCCTCGATTTGAGCGATAATGAGGCGCTGCAGGAACTCCGACTGCCCGCACCCGGACTACCCTTGCTCGACACCTTGCGCCTGGATAGGTGTGCATTTGCCGAATTAACCATACCGAGAGCTATGGCTTCACTCCGGGCTTTATATCTGGGAAGGGGGAAACTCGAGCGAATCAGGTTTTTGGAGGATTGCCCGGCTTTGGAACAGCTACACCTCGAAAAAAATGCGCTGCGTAGTTTGCATTTGCCGGAAGGTTTTAGCCGCTTGTGGTATTTGAATGCAGATGATAACCAAATCGAGAAATTTACGCTGGCGGAAAGTTTGCCCGGGCTTTTGTCGCTTTATTTGAGGAATAACAAATTGACGGAGTTTACCGCCGAGCTTTTGGATCAAATGCCGGCGCTCGACGCCCTTTTTCTGCACGGCAACCCGCTTACCAATGTGTTGGAGGAAACTATAGGTGGAGAACGCAAAAACTGCTTGAAAGACATTAAAAGCGTTTTTCTGTCGGAAAAACGAGGCGATAAGTTTTTTCCCTTGCATCAGGCCAAAATGGTGCTGATAGGCAACGGTAAAGTGGGAAAAACCTCCATTCGCATCAAATTGATTGACAAAGACGCACCGCTTCCAGAAGGTACGGATGATGATCGCACACGGGGCCTGGAGATTGAGCGTTATGTCGTTGAAGATCTCAGCCCTGAAGAAACAAATCTGAATGAAAATATCAATTTTACTTTGCATATATGGGATTTTGGCGGACAAGGAAAGTACCGCGAAGTACAGCAATTGTTTTGCAGTCCCAGATCGCTTTATCTTTTTGTCACCTCCTACGACGATGTACAGGGAAAAGACGACTACGTGGATTTTAAGTACTGGATGCCAATGGTGAATGCCTATAACTACGACAGAACTGAAAAACGCCACAGTCCGGTCATCTATGTGATCAATAAGATAGATTTAGATAAGAAAAAAGAATTCTTTGTTGACGAAGAATACAGAAAGAAGACCTTTGACAATATTGCGGATTTTATCAAAATAAGCTGCGAGGAGTTAATCAATTTTCCCGCTTTTAGGAAGCTGATCAGGCAAACGCTCCCCCTTATCAGTGCAGATTTGTTTACCCGCCGGGTCTCTGAAAAATGGCTTGCGGTAAAAGCCGAGTTGGAGCGCCGAAGTTCGGAAAACCATATTAGCCGAAATGAATATTTGAAGATTTGTAATGAAAAGGGACTCGAAGAAGGCGAGGCCTTATCCTGGCTGAGTATCCTGGATCGCATAGGTACCGTGATCCACTTCGGCGAAAACCCGGATCTCAAAGACTGGATCGTACTCAACCCCAACTGGATCAAAGAGGCCTTGTATGCCGTGCTCGATAGTCGGCAGTGCGTGGGCGGCGCCCTGCGCCCCGCCGACTTGCTCGATATCTGGGACAAAGACTCCGCCGGCAACGCCTACAGCGCCGATGACAGAGAAAAACTGCTATCCGTGATGCAAGCCTACGAGCTTTGCTACGAGCGGCAAAACGCGTTTGGAGAAACGGAATACGTGGTACCCGCCCTGTTGCGCGATAAACGCCCTCCGCTGCCGCCGGCCCTTGAAAACCCCGCCTGCCGCCTGCGCTTCAAATTTGACCCCTTCCTGCCCGCCGGCACCGTCAACAAACTCATGGTAAGGCTCAATAAATGGGTGTACAACAATTTGATGTGGAAAAATAATGCGGTTTTTCACGACGCCCAGACCAACGTCTTTGCACACGTAGAAGAGGACTGGAAAAATCACGCCATCTACCTCCGACTCTCCGAAACAGGCGTCGGTGATCTGTACGCTGCCATCCAGCGCGAGCTGGCAGATTTAAACCAAAAACTCAAAGACACCAAATTCATGCACCAGCTCGGCTTCGAGGTGGAAGTCGACTACAAAAACAAATGGCTGGACCTGGAAACCTGGGAGGAGCTTACCGGCAAAAAGCTCACCGGCATGTACCCCAAAATAGAGGACTTCCCTGCAGGCCGCGCAGGCAGAACTCCGGAGCAAACGCCGGTCAGGCCCAGTCGGCCCATAGTTCCATCGGGAATTGAGCCGCCCTGGCCGCCGGTGGAGCGGCCGATACGGATATTAATAATAGCTGCAAATCCGACGGCGCCGGGCCAACATCGATTAGAATCGGATGTAGAATTGCGCAATCTGAGAGATCAATTTGATAGAGGCCGGGCCAGGAATGAATTTGAGTGGCTGTT
>JAEUUQ010000593.1 GCA_016787505.1 Saprospiraceae bacterium
AAATAAAAAAGTACTGCGCTACGGTAACGATAATCATGAGCACAAGGAAAAACTTCACAATCCCTTTCCCTTGCATGTTTCGATAGTTTACTTAGACAGATAATTGAGCAATAGTGCTAATGTGTAACAGTTAATTTCTCAGCGAACCTTTGGCTACTTTTGAAAAAAACTCCGCAAATATACGCGTTTTGCGCAATTTTTCCCGATTTGCAGGAAAATTGCTAAGACTAATAGACTATTAGACTTTCGGACCATTAGACTTTGAGACTTTGAGACTATCTGACTATCAGAATATCAACGCGTTGGGCCCAACCAACCCACAACCTACAACCCACAACCCACAACATTTTGAGGGCTTCCAGCCAAAAAAGCCGCTACATTTTTTACGGTAATGTCCATTAGCCGCCGGCGCGCTTCCACACTCGCCCAGGCATTGTGGGGGGTGATCAGGCAGTTGGGCAGTCCTAACAAAGGATGATCGGCCGGCGGCGGTTCCTGGCTCAATACGTCGAGGGCGGCAGCGGCCAGGCTTCTTTGTTGCAGGGCCCGGCGCAGGTCGGCCTCTACGATCAACGCCCCCCGTGATGTATTGATCAGGACGGCGGAGGGTTTCATTTGCTGAAGTAATTCCCAATTTACCAATCCCTGGTTTTCAGCAGTCAAAGGCGCATGCAGGGTGATATAGTCGCCGCGGCTGAATAATTCGGTAATGGACACTTGAATAGCCTCGTTTTCCAGCGGACGGCGGTGCGTGACGAGCAGTTGCATGCCGAAAGCCTGCCCGATGCGGGCCACCGCCTGACCGATGCGCCCAAAACCGTATATGCCCAGCGTTTTTCCCGCCAGTTCGTGGATGGGCGAAAGCGAATACGAAAAATCGCGGCAACGCGACCAGTCGCCCTGCTGTACACTGAGATGGTGCTCGTATACCCGGTTGCTGAGCGCAAGAATAAGGGCGAATACGTGCTGGGCCACTGCATCCGAGCTGTAACCGCTGACGTTGCAGACGGTGATGCCCCGCTGCCGGGCCATTTCTACGTCTATATTATTATAGCCCGTTGCAGTTACGCAAATACAGCGCAAATCGGGCAATTGTGCCATGATGGCTGCGTCGATAGCCGTTTTGTTGACGATAAGTATGTCGGCATGGCTGGCACGAGTTACTACCTCCTGCTCAGATGTGAAATCAAACCGAGCCACCCAGCCCAACGCTTCCAGAGCATCCCATTGCAGGTCGCCGGGATTGAGGGTGAAGCCGTCGAGGATCACGATACGAGGTTTTGATGTGGATAGTTCCATGATTTCAGCGTAAATTCGACCGCAAAAAAGAAAAATGGATTTTATAAAAAAATGGATCAACGATTGGCGCGTATTGGCTGTACTCTGCGCCACCGTCGGACTGTCGCCTTTTTTTCCAGAGCCGCATATTCTGGGTAAATTCAAATGGCTGTTCGGCGGCGCCAAAGGCATGGGCTGGATCGACTGGCTCGATTTTGCCTGGCACCTCTGGCCCTGGCTGCTGCTGATCAACTGGCTCAATAAAAAGATGTCGGAGTAAGGATTTTTCAGGCAAAATCCTCCTCGTCGCCCAATTGCATACGCGCACCCACCAATTCACTATACGCGTGGGTGTCGCCCAGTCTGCCGGCTACCTCCATGCCTTTGGTGTAGGTGTCCCAGGATTGCCTGGCATCGCCCATTCGCTCGTATAATTTGCCGAGGTGGTAATAGGCCCCCACGTAATCGCTGTCGAGCGATAGCAATTGCAAGTAATACGCCAGCGATTGCTCGTTGTCGCCCCTGCCTTCCAACTCTTTTGCGATAGCAAATAAAAGAAACAGGTCGCCAGGGCTTTCTTCGAGTAGTTGTTGTAAGCGGGATAGTCGGTCCATCTTATTTTCAGGTTTAGCGATTGGGTTTAGCGTTAGGGTTTAGCGTTAGGGTTTAGCAAACTAAACTGCGCATGCACTAAACCCAATCGCTAAACGGTGAGCGGTAAACGCTCACCTACTAAACATAGAATCAGCGAAAATTCGCTGAAAATGACATCTATATCCGGCCCAAATGCATATATTTGCACCGCGATTTTAATATCGCTTCAAACATAATTAATTGTTTGGGGTTATCCCTTAAACGACCAAACATAAATCCTGAAACGCATGAAGTTACTGGTTTGCGTAAGCAAAACGCCTGACACGACAAGCAGGATAGCCTTCAGCTCCGACGGCGCCCAGTTTGACGCCAACGGCGTGCAATACATTATGAATCCCTACGACGAGTGGTATGCCCTGGTGCGCGCACTCGAGCTCAAAGAGGCCCACGGCGGCACAGTGACCCTCATCAACGTGGGCACGGAGAGCAACGACCAGGTAATCCGCAAGGGACTGGCTATCGGCGCCGACAATGCCGTGCGCGTCAACTGCGACCCGCAAAGCTCGCTGTTTGTGGCCAAACAAATAGCTGAATATGCCCGCAAGGAAAATTTCGATATCGTCTTCTGCGGCAAAGAGACGATCGACTACAACAGCTCGGAAGTCGGCGCCATGGTGGCCGAGTTTCTCGACCTGCCCTATGTCTCTTTCGCCAGCAAGCTGGATGTGAGCGGACAAACAGCCACCGCAGCCCGCGACATCGAAGGCGGCACGGAAATGGTGGAAGTCGAACTTCCCTTGGTGGTGAGCGCCGCCAAAGGCATGGCCGAACAGCGCATCCCCAATATGCAGGGTATCATGATGGCCAAGCGCAAACCCCTCGACGTGATCGACCCCGTGCCCTTCGACGAACTGTCGACGCCGGTGCAGTATACCCTGCCCCCCGCCAAAAAAACGGTGCAACTTTTCAACGCCGACCAAATGGATGAGTTGGTGAGGCTGTTGCATGAGGAAGCGAAAGTTATTTAATGTGCTGATGGGTTAATTTGCTGATGAGTTAATGTGCTGATGAGTTAATGTGCTGATGTGCTGATAATATATTAATAATTAGCAAATTAGCAAATCAGCAAATCAGCAAATCAGCAAATCAGCAAATTAGCACATTAGCAAATTAGCAAATCAGCAAATCAACCAAAAATGGTTCTAATAATAGCAGAAAGTCAAAAAGGTCAGTTCAAGAAATCCGCATTTGAGGCGGTGACCTACGGATATAAAACCGCGCAGGCCATGGGAAGCACTTGTGCAGCCCTGGTTTTGGGTGAAGCCGCCAATGCGGGCGATTTGGGCAAATACGGCGCCGGCGCCGTTTACCAGATTACCGATGCCGCTTTGCAACAATTTGACAGCCAGGTATATACCGCTGCCATTGCAGAGGCCGTCAAACAACTGGGCGCTGATGTGGTGGTATTGAACCACAGCTCTACCGGCAAATCTTTGCTGGGGCGACTGGCGGCCAGGCTGCATGCCGGCTCGGTAGCGGGTGTAAATACCGTACCTACCGTCAGCGGCGGTTTCAGGGTGAAAAAATCGGTTTTCTCCGGCAAAGCCATCGCCGAATACGAAGTGAATTCGCCTGTGAAGGTACTATCGCTCACAGGCAACGCCATCCAACCCGAAGTAGTCGGCGCAGCCGTCAGCGTAAGCGCGCTGCAGGTCAGCCTACCGGCCCCGAAGGTGAAAGTCAAAGAGGTGATCCGCGAAGAAGGCCACGTGCCCCTTCCGGAAGCTGAACTGGTGGTATCGGCAGGCCGCGGCATGAAAGGCCCCGAAAACTGGGGTATCGTTGAAGAACTGGCAGGAGTGCTCGGCGCTACTACGGCTTGTTCGCGCCCCGTAGCCGACGTGGGCTGGCGCCCTCACCACGAACATGTGGGCCAAACGGGTATTGCCATCCGCCCCAACCTGTATATCGCCATCGGCATCTCGGGAGCTATCCAGCACCTGGCAGGCGTGAATAATTCTAAAACTATTGTTGTCATCAACAAAGACCCCGAAGCGCCCTTCTTCAAAGCAGCAGATTATGGCGTGCAAGGCGATCTTTTTGAGGTAGTGCCAAAATTGACCGCCGCTTTCCGACGTTTTAAGGAGCAGCAGTAGTTGTCGGTTCTCTGTTGTAGGTTGTAAGGTTGTAGGTAAATTAGTTCACACAACTTACAACTTACAACCTACAACCTACAACCTACAACCTACAACCCACAACCCACAACCTTACTAAAGGCATACAAATGAAACTACACACCACATTTTTCCTGTGCAGCCTGGGCTTGCTACAGAGTCTATCCGCCCAACAAACCTGTGAAGGTTATTTTTCCTTTACCGAGGGGGCGAAAAGGCAATATACGTATTACGACCAAAGCGGCAAACTACTGAACACCAGCACGGTAGAAGTCTCCGTGGTAGAAAATGCCGACGACGGCAGCCTGGAGGCCCAACTGGAAGAAAGCGCTACCAACGACCTGGGCAAACCTATGCTGGAAGCCTATTACCAGGTGCGCTGCAAAGACAGTATGCTTTTAATTGACCTACCCTATAAACTCCCTCCCCGCTCGCGCGAGTCTTTTTCGGGCATGGAAGTCGATATTTCCGGCGACCCTTTTGTGCTGCCCACCGTGCTGAAAGCCGGGCAAACGCTACCCGATGCTTACGCCGAAATCAAAGCCGGCAACAGCGGCATGCTGATGCTCACTATGCAAATCAATGTGATTAACCGCAAGGTGATGGGGACCGAAAAGGTGAAAACCCCCGCCGGCGAGTTCGAATGTGTGAAGATTTCCCACACGATGGAAACCAAAACGATGGTGAAGAAAACGCACACTATTATAGAATGGTACGCCAAGGGCATCGGCCTGGTGAAACAAGAGACCTACGACAAGAAAGGGGTGCTGGAGGGGTATGCGTTGTTGACGGGTTTATAGGTAGGATTGTTGTCGGTTATGGGTTATGGGTTGTCAGTTTGTGGGTTGAACTGAAAACCGACAACTCACAACCGACAACTCACAACCATTTTTCACCTCAAAATCGACACCTCCCCGCTCAAAATTTCGCTGGTAGTGCCCTGTCCTTCATCCTGGAAAGAAATCTTGATATAATACACATACAAATCAGAGGGAAGGTCTTTGTTTTTTTCCTTGCCGGTCCAGCCTTCGTCGGCTGATTTGCTTTGGTACACCATTTTCCCCCAGCGGTTAAAGATTTTCATCTCAAAATCAGAAGGCGTACAATCAAACAGGGGTTTGAACTCGTCGTTGACGCCGTCGTCGTTGGGCGAAAATACGTTGGGGACGTATACTTTGCAGGCCAGGTCGGGCGGAAAAACTTCGGGGAGGGAGGCAGCGGTTGCCTGGTGAAGGCTAACCGTGGCGCACACAAGCGCCGTCATCATAAGTAGGATACGCATGGGTCGTCGTTTTGTGGTGCGAATGTAGGTCGCCATCACATATCAAACAAATTCGGATAAGTACATTTACGATATGACGGTGTTTGCGAGGGAACGGTATGTTTTAGCGTGCCTTTTTATATTACTTTTGCAATCCAACTCAAAGGCATGAAAAATATCGATAGCTGGCGCCCCAGCAAATATGTATATTACAATGGAAAACTTTGCGCTTCGAGGGATTCCGCCGAAGTGGGACCGGCATCGCGGCTGATTACCGATCTGGTGGCGCAATGCTATGATACGCATCTCAGCCAATACGCCAAGGGGCGCCTGGTGGACCTGGGCTGCGGCAAAACGCCTTTGTATCACGCCTACCAACCTTTTATAACTTCCTGCACATGTGTTGACTGGGCGAATACGTTTCACGAAACCTCACACCTCGACGTGGCCTGCGACCTCAACGGCGATTTGCCCCTTGAAAATGCATCGTTTGATACGATTATTCTTTCTGACGTATTGGAGCATATCGCCCAACCGGAAAAGCTGTGGTCGGAAATGTCCCGCATATTGAGTCCGGGCGGCCGGGCGATCATCAATGTGCCTTTTATGTATTGGCTGCACGAAACGCCTTTTGATTATTACCGGTATACCGAATTTGCGCTGCGCAGGTTTGCGGATATTAACGGGTTTAAGTTGATAAAGCTAGTACCTATGGGAGGCGCGCCGGCTGTATTAGCCGATATCACAGCCAAAACGGTGGTCAACTGGCCGGGTGTTGGCCGCCTGCTCGTTTCCGCGATTCATGGATGGTATAATTTATTTTCAAAAATCGCCATAGGCAGGCGTTTCTCCAATAAAACGGCTTCGACTTTCCCCCTGTTTTATTTTATGATTGTGGAAAAGCCCTGATCAGGATTTTCGAATGTATTGTCGCACTACATCACACCCTTTTTGCGCCAAAAGGCTTACCTCAGGCGATAAATTGAATTTTAAAATACCGGCCGTAAAAATACCTGTAATCAGCGCTGCTTTAATCAGGATATTCAACCAGACATTAGTGGTCAGCGGTATAATTTCGGCTATACCCCAAGCTATTACGCCCAATAAAATAACTCCGGGTAAATTGGATGTAAAAGGCTGTAAATTGAATTTTTTATAAATAAAACCCAATTTTAAAATATTATAAATCACCAGCGAAAAAGCCGTGGACATAGCCGCGCCGTTAATCCCGAATAGCGGGATGAAAATTAAATTGCCAACAACATTTAGCACGCCTAAGATTAAAATAACATAAAAATTAAATTTATAATATTTAGAATAACTGATAATGATATGATTCACACCTGTTACCAGGTCGATGAGCCTGCCGATGCCCAATATCAGCACCACGTATTTTCCTTCTGCATATTGCGCGCCATTGGGCATGATGGCAAATAAATGATCGATGCACGACCAGATGCCGATCAGCATAAACCAGCCGGCTAAAAATTGATTAAGCGAGCTTTTTTGGTAAATATTTTTGATCTCCTGCAGATTGTTTTCTTTCCAGGCCTGCGCGACTATCGGCGCGCTGATGCCTTCAATGGCCCTGCGGGGCACATCCAGCACATCGGCAATAAACATGGCGATTGAGAACACGGCGGTAAATGTCAAACCCATAAGGGTACCCACCATAAACAGGTCGAGTTTTACGGCCAGCATACTGCTCAGCGAGCCCAGTACGCCAAAAAAAGCGTACGTGATCATGGCTTTTCGCAAGGGCGCCGTCAATACGGGCCGGCTAAACGACCAATGTAGCTGTCCCAACAAATAAAGATAAAACAGCAGACCCGCCACCGCACCTACATGCACGAATATGACACCGGTAAAAAATTGCGAAAAATCAATTTGTCCCCAGTAGACCAGCAAGGCAAGAATACCCGTGGATAATTTGATCAAAAAATTAGTAAATAAAGCGGGGATGGCTATCCGGTTGAAATTGGCACAAAAAGTGGCCAGGATGTATTCAAGTCCGGCTAATAATAAAAGAGGTAAAAAGTAAGGAAGATAAGTAGTAAACAAGTCCGATTTTTCGGCATAAAACCCCAGTACATAATGGCCGAATAACGCTGATAAAATACAGAATACCAAAAAACCGGAAACGCCCATAGTGAGGAGCAGCGTCAGAAAGCCGTTGTGTCCTTTTTTATCATCTCTGAAGTCGGGGAAAAACCGGATGACCAATGCATTGACGCCGAGCATGACAAAGGGGTAAAACGTGAGGGCGTTATTCAGCACAAACTGATAAATGCCGAGCTGGTCTTTCGAAAATGACAGTGGGTATATATAGAGTATGTTGAGCGCCCCCAGCACAATACTCATATACGTAATAAAAGCGTTTTTAATGCTTTGGCGGATGATTACTCCCATGATCAAGGTATCAAATAGGCCTCTTGGGGCAAAGATGCGTTTTTTTTCTTAGCCTGAGCAAAAAGGAATACCTTTGCCATCCTCAATGGCAAACAACGCAATGGCATCAGATACCACACCCCGGGACTGGTCGAAGGTAGAAGTTTACTACGACAATTTCCTCGAAAGATTGGTCCGGGATTTTCTCTTTGGCAATCGCCGGATCATGGCGGCTATCCGCTTTGCGCTCGGCCAGTTTGGGCATCGTCCAGTCCAGATATTGGACATAGGCTGCGGCCTGGGCTGGACTTCCTTCGAAATGGCCCGGCATTTTACCGGGGCAAAGGTGCAGGGCATCGACCTGAGCGGTCAGTTGATAGACACCGCCAGTCAATTGTTTCGCCGCCAAAACCTGGTCTATCAAAAAACAGACGTCACCTCTGCCGCTTTTGTATTCGACCGCCGCTTTGACGCGGTTTTGCTGATCGACGTATACGAGCATATCCCGGCAGAAGACCGCCAGGCTTTTCACCAGAGCCTGCGCCGCCTGCTGGCGCCCCATGCAAGGGTGGTGCTGACCTGCCCCACCGTTTTCCACCAGCAATGGCTGCGCGACAACCAACCCGAAGGGCTGCAACCCGTGGATGAAGACCTCGTACTGGCGGATATGCTCAAGATGGCCGAGGACTTAGGCGGACGGCTTTGTGTGTTTGCCCAACAATCTATCTGGCACGGCAACGACTATTTTCATGCCATGATCGACCTCCAACCGCAGTGGGGGGAACGCCCCGCTTCTCGCCCTAAAACCGTGACGCCAAGGTGGTACAGATTGTGGATGGTATTCTCCCGCCTGCCGCTCAGGATAAACCCGCTGCGAAAACCAGGCCAGTGGGCCTATTATTTGAAAACCTGGTTTAGCGGTATGTAAATAACCCGGCTATGCGCATTTTGCATTATGTAACCAATTTTTTGCATCTCACCGAAACGTTTATTTATAACGAGATTATCGGATTGGATAAAATCCAGGAGGTAGAGGTGGCGTGTATCAACCGGCTGAATCCGGAGCGGTTTCCGTTTGGCCGGCTGCGGCAGTTGCGCTATCCGCAAATACCCGGCAAAGGTATTCTCCGCCTCGAACTGGAAAAAAGAAACCTGGGATTAATCAGCTACCGCAATCGCGTATTTTCAGACGAAATAGACCAGGCAGTGCGCGATTTTCAGCCCGATATCATCCATTGTCATTTTGGGTACGAAGCCGCCCGTTTCCTCGAGAACTTTAGACGCAGCGATATCCCCGTTTTTATCTCTTTTCACGGCAACGACGCCTCGGAAAGGCTGCGTTCAGACGTGTACTGCCGCCGTTTGGCGCCGCTGCTGGCCCGGCCCAATGTGTATGCCATTTTTGTATCCAAATTCCTGCACAACCAGTTCATTAAAAAAATAGCGGCGCCCAGGTATTTTATCCTGTACTACGGCATCAACCTAAACCAGTTTGAAAGAAAAAAACCTGCACCTCCTCCGCAGCCGTTCACGTTTTTGCAGGTATCCAGCTTTCGCGAAAAAAAAGGCCATGTGTATACGGTACGCGCTTTCAAAAAAATGCTCGACACCCACCCCGATGCCAGGTGCAAACTCATCCTGGCAGGCGACGGCCCCCTGCTGAATGAGATAAAACAACTATGCCAATCGCTGGGTATTGCCCATCTGGTGGAATTTCCCGGGTTTGTAAGCTCCGCTCAGGCCCGCGATCTCATGGACGAAGCCCATGCTTTTCTGCACCACAGCGTCACGGCCGCCAACGGCGATACGGAAGGCATGCCCAACGCCATCATGGAGGCTATGGCCATGGAGTTGCCGGTGATCAGCACGTATCACTCCGGCATCCCCGAATTGGTAGAAGACGGCGTAAACGGCTATCTCGTCCAGGAAAAAGACGTGGAGGCCTATGCCTACAGGCTAAGCGCTATTATGACCTGGCCGCTTCAACCCGCCAATCGCGAAAAAATTATGGATATCTGCGAAATCGGAGGACACGCCCGGCAGTTGACTCGGATTTATCAAACAGTGAACTGATTTGTCGGTTGTCGGTTGTCGGTTGTCGGTTGTGGGTTGTCGGTTGTGGGTTGTGAGTTGTCGGTTGAAGGTTAAAAAAATCAGCAAATCAGCAAATCAGCACATTAGCACATTAACTTCCCCCGCATTCGCGCCCAGCGAAACCCTCGGATAAACCGGCCCTCCGCTTCGCTGACCATAAACGCGTCGCGGTTCAACCACGATTTTAGCCAGCCCCACATCACACCCAGGCCGGTGAGGATGTAGGGTTTATTGAGGTAGCCGGCTTTGATGGCGCTGATGAGCGTGATCAAAAAGCCGTAGCGCAGGCGGTACATGCCCTGGCCGACTTTCACCCGTATTTTGATGGAGCCTGTTTCTGCGCCCAATTCGCGGTAGTGCCTGACTTTAAGCGAAGTATCCACTTTTATCGTCCAGCCGTGGTAGCGGGCGAGGAGTTCGTCGGCGGTATCCCAGCCGATGGAGGGTTTGAGGCCGCCGATGGCTTCGAAGCAGGCCCGGCGGTAAGACTTATAGGCGCCTTTCACGTGGTCTTCGTCGGAGAAATGCTCGTAAACCCATTCGCCGTTGCGTTCGATGACGATGGTGCCTCCGGCGATGCCGAGCTTGGGGTCGGCGGCAAACATAGCCGCGATTTGGGCAAAGTAATCGGCGGGCAACTCCAGGTCGGCGTCGAGTTTGACGAGGAAGTCGTAGTCGTGGACGAGCAGGGCCTGGTAGCCCAGGTTGAAGGCGCGCACCACTTTGGCCCCCGCCGCCCGGGCTTCTTTTTTGTCGTTGTGTACCAGGCCGATCCAGGGATAGCGTTGAGCGTAAGCTTTTACAACCTCCGCGGTGCGGTCGGTGGAGCCGTCGTTGACCACCAGCAGGCGCTGCGGCAACAAGGATTGCGCGGCGATGCTGTCGAGCGCGCGGGGCAACATGAGCTCCTCGTTGTAGGCCGGCATGATGACCACGTATCTCATACCGCCTCGGTTTTGAAAAACATGCCGTCGATGGTGTTCACCCGGCCGGTCTTCAGATCGACGCCTTCGATGTGGAAACTGTAGGGCTGAAAGCCGTGGTCGCGCATGAAATCGGCGATGTCGTAGAAAGCGAAGCGGGTGTTTTCGTAGATGGGATACAACGGGATTTCGATTTTGATGCCCGAAACCCGGCCGAGCAATTGCATAGCGCCGTCGAGTACTTCTTTTTCGTAGCCCTGGGTGTCTATTTTTAATAAAATGCGATCGCCCGGCTGGATATACTGGTCGGCGATGGTGTCGAGTTTGTGCAGCGGAATGCGCTCCTTGCGTACCATTTTCGACTTGGGGTTGTGGGCTACGTAGGTATCCTTGATGGGCAGCACGGAGCTAAATACCGTATCGTCGCTCACGTTGATATCGATCTCCCCGTCGGCGCTGCCGATGGCGCTGCGCCCGGCTACCGTCCACTGCGGATAAGCTTTGCTACGCGCCAGCATTTCCTCGTAGGCTTGCGCCACGGGTTCAAAAGAGACGACCCTGCCGGTATAGCCGAAATCGTAGAGCGACTCGGCAAACTGCCCTGTGTTGGCGCCCACGTCGAAGACCAGCGTGATGCCCTGGTTTTTGAGCAGCATAGCGGTGCGCAGTTGCTCGCTGGCGGAGGCGGTAAATCGCTTAAGTTTGAGGTAAATGCCGGTTTGTTTGCCCCAAAAGCGGCGCAGCCGTTCCAGGGTTTTCGATTGCAGTATTTTTTCGAGCGTATTCATATCTGTTTATTATTCCGGTTTGTTTGTGCTAATACTTCCAGCAGCGGCGTAATAGCCCGATCCCGGTTGTAAAAATCGTAAAAAAAGGCCGGCGTGGGCCGGTAGTCACTCAGCAGCACTTCGCCGACAGCCGTGGCGAATGCTTCGTCGTCGTAGTCGGCCACGACCAGCAGCTTGTCGCCGCAGGCCTCCCGGTCAACGCCTTCGGCGCCGGCGGCGCAGGAGACGACGGTGGCGCCCAGGGCCACGGCTTCGATAATTTTGGTTTTGACGCCGCCACCGCTGGTGACGGGGTTGATGACCACGTCGGCGGCCTTGATATAGGTCTCAATATCGGGCACAAAACCCATATACGACAGTCGCGGGTCTACATTTTCCAATCCGCCGCCGCAGACAATCACGCGAAAAGGGGTTTTTAATTTATTTTTAAAAAAAGAAAACAACTTATCGGCAATGCGCTGTACCGCCTCGCGATTGGGCTGGTAGTCCTGCGGTCCGAAAAACAGCAACAGGCGCTCCCCTGCCGGCCACGAGTGGCGTTGCAGCAGGGTTTGCCTGGCGGCATCGCGGTCGGTGGGCGGCGCCGATTCGGCTACGCCGTAGGGAACCACCGTGCAACGCGATGTATCAAGTCCGAATGCTTGTACCGCCTCCGGTAGTTCATCCGGCGAAATAAAGAGCAGTTGGTCGGCGCGGCGGTACACCCACCCTTCCAGTGCTTTCACCAGCGGCCACCAGGGTTTGCCCATCGAGCGAAAGCGGCGGTATTCCAGATTTTGCACGTACACCATGCTGCGGGCCCCGGCCAGCCGGGCCACGGGGAATAACAACAAAGCGATAAAAGGCTGAAAGCAGATGCATACCCCCACGGACTCTCGCCTGAAAAGCTGCCGGCAGCGCCAGGCTGTTACCGGACTCACATATCGCCACACGCGGCGGGACAGGATGCGGTGTAAGGTGAATGGCGGGGCTTCGGCGGAGTTATCGGTAGTAGAGATGCACATCAACGGCGTCTGTGCGGCGAGGGCCGCGGCAAAACCCCAGGCCGCTTTGTGACCGCCGTTGCGGGGCGGGTGGAAGCGGTAAGGGACTACAAATGCCGTGGGATGGTTCATTTTGCCGGGATTTTTTTTAACCACAGAGTTACACGGAGTTAAATTACCGCTCTGTGGAACTCCGTGTAAACTCCGTGTAACTCTGTGGTAAATAACCTCTGTCACTTCTTCTTCCTGGGTTTTGGCTTAGCCGCTACGGGTGCTTCGCGTTTTGCGGGCGCCGGTTTGGCGATCTCTTCAGCAGCGAGTTTGCGGGAATACTGCCAGCCCTGCCAGCCGCCCCAGCCGAAGAGGGCCAGTAGCAGCAGCAAAGAAGAGGCAAACGACACCGCCTTGCCCGTCTTAAAGGCTTGCGGATCGAATTTAAACTCGATAGTATGCGAACCCGCCGGGATGCGCATAGCGCGCAGCAGGTAATTGGCGCGGATGTGTTCTACCGGTTTGCCGTCGATATAGGCCTGCCAGCCTTTGTTGGGACCGTACCAGACTTCCGAGAAAACAGCCAGTTGCTCGCTGCTGCTCTCCGATTTGTAGGTCAACGCATTGGGCTTGTAGTCGCTGAGGCGGATGCTGCCCACTTTATTCAGCGTGAGGCCGTTGATGTAATCGCTGAATTCCTTGTGGATGATAGCCGTTTCTCCCGGATTAAAGGTATTGAGCGAGTCGAGTTCTTCTTCGGGGCTGTTCACCAGGCGCGTTTCGCTCACGAACCAGGCGTTGCCCAGTGCGCCCGGCGAGCGCTGTACCCGGGCATCTTCGCCTTCGCCCCCGGGGGCGATCACGTAGCGCGTATTAAGCATGTCGAATACTTTCTGGTTACCCTGTACCAGCGCGCTGTCGATGATATCCTGGTAGCGCTGCAACTTGGCAGCGTGGTAGCCGCCGAGCGATTTGTGGAAATACGAGGCTTTGGTAGACTGGAAGGGATTGTTTTCCGACATATCGAATACGCGGAAGCTCAGGTCTTTATCCTGGAGGATCTGCTCGTCGGCGGGGCGGGGTCTGAAATTGGCTTCGTAATTGTTTTTGGTAGTAAAATTATCGCCGTTGAGATAGCGGCGGCCCACCGTCCACAAGTCAAATATGATGAGCAATCCCAAGCCCGCGATCACCCAGGTTTGGGCCATTTTTTTCTGCAAAAACGCCCAGATCAATCCGGCGCTGAGGGCTACCAGGGCAAAAGCGCGAAGGGCGTCGCTGCTCATGAGCGTCTGGCGGTCGGCGCGCATGGCTTCGGCGGTGAAGGTCTCGGCGTAGCGATCATCGGACTGGCCCACAAAATCAAAAAACGATGGGCCCATGATCACAAAAAACAAGGCTACAGCGCCGGCAATGCCGCCGGAGATGTACAACGCCTGCAGGGCCTTCTTTTTATCGAGTTGCCCCGCCATAAGCTTGCCCAGCGCGATAAAGCCGAGCAGGGGGACGAGGAAGGAGGTTACGCTAAGTATGGAATTAGGCGTTCGGAATTTACTGTATAGCGGCACGTAATTGAACACCAGCGTATTAAACGCTTCCGCATTTTTACCCATAGAAAGTATGGCGGTAAGCAAAGTGCCGAGCACCAGCCACCATTTCACCGGACCGTTAACAGTAATCGCGCCAAACAAAAACAGGAACACGATCACCGCCCCGAAATAGATGGGGCCGCTTGTAAACGGCAGATCGCCCCAATAGAGCGGTGCCCCGAACCCGTCGGGTACGCGGTAGCCCTTCTCGCGAAGCGCCTTGTAGATCGCCGAATTTGTGCCCAGCGGTTCGTTGGAGCCGCCGCCGGCCACGCCGGGGATAAACGAGGCAAACACATCGATCGTGCCGTTACTCCACTGCATGGCGTAATCCCAGTCGAGGCCCTTGCTATTGCCCGCGGCCTTGTCGCTGCTCGTTACTGCGTGGTTTTTCAGCACGGGTTCGCCGCGCATAGTATCTTTCGAATATTCGTAAGTAATCCAGAGGTTAGACGCTGCCGAGCCCAGCGCCAACAGTCCGCCGATGGCCAACACGCCGACAGCTTTCAGGAAGTGCAGTCCTTCGCCCTGCCGCAGGTCGTGAATAAGCTGGGCTACTCCAAAAAAGGCCAGCGTGAGAAACAGGTAATACGTCATCTGCACGTGGTTGGCCCAGAGGTTGAGGCCTAGTCCGATAGCGAACAAGAGTCCGCCCCACAGGTATTGCTTGCGGAACGCCAGCAGCATACCCGACACCAGCAGCGGGAAATACGAGATCACCTTTAGCTTTGTTTCGTGGCCTGCTTCAAAGAGAATAAAATTGTTGGTAGAAAAGCCGAAGGCCACCGCGCCGATCACGCCCAGCCAGGGGTTTACTCCGAGCAGGATCATGAGCACATAAAAACCCACCATGCCGATCACAAAGCGGCCGATAGGCGGAGCGATATCGAGTCGGGCCACGCGGTCGAGCAACTTGAGGTTGTTGCCGGCGCTCACGGTATTGATCTGATAGGTGGGCATCCCGCCAAACATCGCGTTAGTCCACAGGGTCTTCTCGCCCGTCTTTTTTTCATATTCTCTGGCTTCCTGCGACATCCCCATATACTGGATAATATCGCCCTGTTGCACGACTTTGCCCTCCAACTGGGGCCAGAAGTACGCGCAACTCAATACGAGAAAAACGCCAAATGCGAGGAGGTGAGGAAGTAACTTTTTGATCAGCATATCCTTGTTTTGTAGTGAAGTCAGGGTTTTCGGCCCAAAAGTAGGGAATAATTACGAATGAGGAATTACGAATTACGAATAGCCTCGACCATTCGTAATTCGTAATTCGCCATTCGTAATTCCTCACTCGTCATTCCCAAAGCTCTCCCACCTTCTCCACCAGCCAGGCCTTGTTGAAAATCGCATCGGCGGCGGCGATATCTTGTTGGAGTTTGGACAGGTTGCGCTGGGTATCGCCGGCGGGGCGGAAAGGGCGGCCGGCCTTGATAAACGCAGCGCGACGAGTGAAGCGGAAGAGATTGTAATATCCTTGCTTTCGGAAATCAGCCATCAGTTTGCGGCGCTGGAGGTAGTGGCGGAAAGAAACGGCCAGGGCGTGAAGGGCTTCAAACTCTTCGAGGTCGTAGTAAGTGCGTAGCAGCAAGGCTTTGGCGCCCAGGTTGTAGCGCAGGTCGCTGTATTCCACGTGTACCAGCAGTTCGAGTACCTTATCGTATTGCCCCACCGCGTAGTGGTACGAGGCCAGGTTGAAGCGATAAGCGTTAGCGCGGGCTTCGGGTGACAAGCGCCCGGCGTATTGCTCGATGAACGTTTTTACCCAGTCTACTTCGCGCAGGCGCAGGGCGGTAGTGACGATATTTTTGTAGTGCCATTCCGACAAAAAGCCGTCTTCGATTAAGAGATCCTGCTCGAGTTGAGCGCGGTAAAGGCGGAAAATCTCCTGTAGAAAACGCTCGTCGCCCTGGTTTATCTGGCGGATACAGTAATTTTGAAAATAATTAAAAATAGTCTTGAGCTCTTCGCCGGGCAATTGCGAAAGCGAGCGCTCGAAGGTCAGCAGCGCTTCGTCGTAATGGGCGTGTGAGGGTTGCAGCAGCATGAGATACATGCGGTAGTAAATCATCACCAGCGGAGCCGATTCGTACGACTCCGGGTGGGCGCCCACTTCCTGCAGCGCGGCTTCGAGCAGGCGCGCGGCATAATCAGACTTTTGAATATTGCGGCGCACGGCCATCTCGCAGGCGTCGCGCAGCTTCTCGGCCAGGTAGTAGCGGTCGAGTAAGACCTGCTTTTGGTACAAGTGCTGCGCCATGTGCGGCGTTGAAGTCTGCGCATAATACGCATCGCCTTCGGTGGCCAGTTCCGCCTCGTACCACAAATCGGCGGCGCCCCGCGAGGGATTGCGCTGCACTTCTTCCAGGGCATTTGCCATCACCTTTTCGTAGCGGTCGTACCACTTGCGCTGACGCAATCGACGCAGCAATAACAGCCGCTGGAGCCGGGTTTCTTCCGCAAATTGCTCCTGCATTAAAAACTCATCCAACAGACGTTGGGTATAGGTAAAAATAAGCGCTAACTTAGCCTGATCATGCGCCTCTCCGGGAAAAAGCTGCTGGTATACCAACTCGCGCCGGCATTTGCGCTCGTCAAATTGCGGGTACACGGCGTGTAAAAACCCCACCAGCTTCTGTACGCCGTCGTGT
>JAEUUQ010000131.1 GCA_016787505.1 Saprospiraceae bacterium
TTGTTTTACCTCAGCGGACTCGACCAGGAAGAGACGGTAGTCGTGTTGTTTCCCGATTGCGTCAAAGAGGGCTTTCAGGAAGTGGCGTTTATCAAGCGTAGCAATGAATATACTGCCATTTGGAACGGGCCCAAATTTTCCATCGAACAAGCCAGGGCTGTTTCCGGCATCGATAAAATTTATTGGCTCGACGAAATGGGCCCCATCCTGCACGAGTTGATTTTATTATCCAAACGCATATATCTCAATCTGCCCGAACAAGATCGCTTCTATACCGAAGTGGCCGGCCGCGACCAGCGTTACGCCAAAGAAATAATGAAGCACTACCCCGCCCACAAATACCATCGCTCGGCGCCCATACTCAAGAAGCTGATGATGATTAAATCGGCTTACGAAATAGATCCGATGCGAGAGGCGATGCGCATTACGGGCAAAGCTTTTCGGCGGGTGCTTGAATTTGTAAAACCCGGCGTCACAGAATATGAGGTTGAGGCCGAGATTACCCACGAATTTATCCGCAATTGCGCCAACGGCCATGCTTACGAGCCTATTGTGGCCAGCGGCATCAATAGCTGTATCCTGCACTACACGCTCAACAACAAAAAATGCCACACTGGCGATATGCTGTTGATGGATTTTGGCGCCGAATACGCCAATTATGCCTCCGACCTCACGCGCACGATTCCCGTGAGCGGGCATTTTACCCCGCGCCAACGCACCGTATACGAGGCTGTATTGCGGTTACTCAAGTCGGCCCGCCAGTTGCTGGTGCCCGGCATTACCATGGAGGAATACAACAAAGAGGTAGGCAAAATGGTAGAAAGCGAGTTGATAGCCTTGCGCCTGCTCGACACCAACGATATCAAAAATCAAGACCCTGCGTTCCCCGCGTATAAGCGCTATTTCATGCACAATATTTCCCACCATCTGGGCCTCGATGTACACGATTCGGCGCACCGCTATGATCCTATTCAGGCGGGTATGGTCTTTACCTGTGAGCCAGGTTTTTACATCCCCCAGGAGGGCTTCGGCATTCGCCTGGAAAACAACATCCTGGTCACCGACAACGGCCCCATCGATCTCATGGACGATATCCCTATTGAGCCGGAGGAGATCGAGGAGTTGATGCACGCAGAAGTGATGAATGATGTTTAATGTTGGATGTTGAATGCTTGATGACGTCATTGTTAATTAAACATCCAGCATCCAACATCAATCATTCATCAGCTTAAATTCCACCCTTCTATTAAACTGTCGTTCTTCGTCGGTATTGCCGTTGAAGGCATAGCGGGCGCCGTGGCTTAGGTAGCGCATACGGGCTGTGGCGATGCCTTGCCGTTCGAGGTAGCGCAGGCAGTTGAGCACGCGCAGCCGCGAGAGTTGATCGTTGGCCTGGGGTGACTCGGCTGTATCGGCAAAACCTTCCAGGATTAGTCTATAATCGGGATTATCGCGCATAAACTCGGCGACGCGGTCGAGCAGGGCGTATTTGTCGAGGTCGGCGCTGCCGGGGGCAAACAGTAGGTATTGGCGGCTGAGATCGGCGGCGGCTTCGGAAGCATCGTATGTTTCGGGGCAGCCGTGGTTGGCGTATACGCCGAAAATAGTTGGGCAGTGATCCTTGGCGTCTTCGATACCGTCGCCGTCAGTGTCGGGGCAGCCGTTGAAGATGGGGAGGCCGTAGGCCGTGGGGCAGCGGTCTTCGTCGTCGAAAATGCCGTCTCTATCGGTATCAATTTCGGGGCAACCATTGCGTTCGACGGGGCCGGCCTGTTCCGGGCATTTATCTATTTGGTCTTCGAGGCCATCGCCGTCGGTGTCCACAAAGGGGCAGCCCTTGCGAGTGGCTTCGCCGGCCTGGTCGGGGCATTCGTCGTAGGGGTCGGCCACGCCGTCGCCGTCGGTATCGGGGCAGCCCTTGAGTGCCGGCAGACCGGCAAGCATGGGGCAGTCGTCAAAAGGATCGGCTATCTGGTCGCGATCGGTATCGGGGCAGCCGTTGTAGATGGCCAGACCGGCCACGTTGGGACATTCGTCGTCGTCATCGGCAATGCCGTCGCCGTCGGCGTCTTGCGACAAGCTGAAGCGCCAGGCCGCGCTGAGTAATACCAGGCCGTACCAGTCTTTTTTGCGAGGATTGGCCGACAAGCTGACACCATCGAGGTAGTCGGTATAGGGGCGGCGAATACCCGCTTCGATACCCAGAAGCCAGGGACGTTGGTCATGACGGTAATCGACGCCCAGTCCCAATATCCATGGAAAACGCGTTTTGGCATAGTCAGCCTGGCGGTCATCTTCGATAAGTTTGAACAACACATCGTATTTGTTGCGCGAAAAATCAGGGTGGGCTTTGAAATGCAGCAGTCCGGCGCCGGCAAAAATATAGGGAGAAAACTTACCTGGAGTGGCATAAAAAGCGGCGAGGGGGCGCCACTCTGCCTGCAGAGAAAACTCGGCCAGATCAGTAGTAAACTGAAAACCGCGCTCTCTGCGCCAGGCAGTATTACTGTTGTATTCGTCGCCGCTCAATCGCCCATATACGGCGTTAAAGCGAGCAGAAAACTGATCATGGAGATGGTACCTTAGGAATATACCGGTAGCAGGCCTTGAATTGCGCAGTTGGCCCCATTTAGGCGCTACCACGTCGCCGGCGCTATTGGCACTCCCCAGCAAAATACCGGCTTCCCAGGGCAGCGATTGCCCCGGCAGCAGATAAGCTGTCAGCACGACCAACGATGTAATTACTGCCCGGCGTACCATGCGGAACCTAATAATATTGATTAAAGGTATTAAATATATGGATTTTTTCATTGTGAGTTGACAGGGTGCCGCGTGACAGGGTGACAAGGCTGCGAAATTGCGCCTCACCTTGTCACCTTGTCACCTTGTCACCCTGTCACCAACAAAGATAATTGCCCGGATTGTGAGAGAATAACGCTAAGCGACGAAAGAAAGTTTTACTTCCAATACTTCACCATGTGAATATGGGGAATACCGTCTTCGAGATAAGTATCGCCAATTTCTTCAAAACCAAAAGATCTGTAAAAGGCAAGCAGGTAGTATTGCGCGCCGATTTGAATGGGGGTATCGCCAAAAAGGCGGCGACAGGCCGACAGGGCTTCTGCCACCAACTGCTTGCCCAGGCTTTGTCCCCTGCGCGCGGGCGAGGACACCACCCTGCCGATAGAGGCGAAACCTTCGTAAGAGAGTCCGGGAGGCAGCAAGCGGGCATAAGCAACGAGGGTGCCTTCCACATCGATACCTACAAGGTGCCAGGAGCCTGGGTCTTTGCCATCGGCATCGAGGTAAGGGCAGTTTTGCTCTACGACAAAAACTTCCTGGCGCAGGGCCATGATGTCGTAAAGTTGCCTTACAGTGAGATCAGCAAATGGCAGGGTAATAAATGTGAGTTGAGTAGATAACATGGCATCAAAGATAATGCAGCTATTAATCCTCAATCCACAATGATTATTTTTTTAGTCGCAAAAATCTTACCTCCCTGCACAATCTGAATGCAGTAAATTCCGGCGGGCAGATTATCCCGGTTAAGTGTGTGGTTATACCCCGCAATAGCTGCCCGTTTTACCCTATGACCCTGTGAATTATAAACATACATAATTGCACTTTTTAATTCACGCGTTATTTCAATGGTTGTTGCAGAATAAAGAGGATTTGGAAAAATTGAAATAGCATTTGATATAACTTGTTCCTGGACGCCGACAGCAGGCGAATTATAAGTCAATAATTTAACCCCGGTCCAGTCGGATGCAAAGGGGATTCCAAATGTACAGATATAAGAAAGGTACAATTGATTTTGCCACAAACCTATCCCCCAGGTACCGATATTATTTGAAACACTGCCAAACATCGCGCAAGAGTCGGGGTTTGCTGGATTTGACACATCAACCACCATCATATCGCTTTTGCCCGTCGACAAAAAAAGCTTTTTGCCGTTTTTGTCGTATTGAATTTCATTGGCATGTACCGGACTAGTGTACCAATTATTATTGGGGCAATTATAGGGGTTCCACCATCCCTGCAATGTAATATTTGCCGTATCAGCAATATTGAGCACTTCAACGCCGCAGTAATCAACCGCTACATAGAGCAATGAATCGTCTACAACTAAATTATTATAGGCCCGGGGAAGATTAAAAGGATCGTACAATACAGGATTGGCAAAACGGCCTGTTTCCACAGGATGAAATTTATCGACACAATTAATAATGCGTAAGCCTCCGGCATCATAACACAAATAAACAATGTCGTTATTTACTTCCAATCCACGCGCGTTGTAAAAATTCGGATTCGGATTAGTCACTGGGTAATTAATATCCGGAATAAATTGGGAAACAAATTCAATATCATTCACATTGGAAATATCAAAAACGACAAGGCCGCTTTTCATAGCGCCCAGATAGGCATAATCGCCTTCTGCTTTTACCACACCGGCGCCGCTGGAAGACCCCGGCACAGCATAATGATCCGCCACTGTGGGCATTGCCGGATTAGAAACATCGACGATAGCTATACCGCCTGCCGAACCGGAATTCGCAAAATGATTGCCCAACGCAAGCAATAAAAAATTACCCTGCTGAAACAGATTCATCACTTCCAGATTGCCCAGTGAAGAAATTGGCACGCCGGCTATCTGCACTGGCATATTAATATTTGAAATATCGTATACGGTTAGACCGTCTTCTTTGTTGGCCACATAAAGATAGGGCAGGTTATTCTGATCGTGAATCATGGCCAAGGTCATAAAACCGCACGTTGAAACAATGTCTGCTTCATGCTGGATACTTAAATTGTTGCAAGACTGTGATAATATTGTTTTAGGATAAATAATTATTGCAAGCAGTATCCAAAGGAGAGCCTTCTTCATGGCTTTTATTTTTTTGGTGACTGGTTTTGGCCTGTATTAGATCTTGTTTTTCATATCCTGTCCAAATCATATTTAGTGAGCTCATTCTCTGTATTGCCGGTATTGAGTGTTGTGGCCGGTTCGAATAGCATAATGGAGACTTCTTCGTCAGCCACTGGTCTGTGTTCAACCCCTTTGGTGACAATTAAAAATTCATTCTCGTTTACAGTTACCGTCCTATCGCGATACTCCATTTTAAAACTACCTTTTATCACAAAAAAAAGTTCGTCTTCATCATCGTGTTTGTGCCAAACAAACTCCCCATTAAACTTAACCAGTTTTACGTGCTGTCCATTCAGTTCGCCCACAATTTTTGGCGACCAATGTTCAGAAAAGAGGGCAAGTTTTTGATTGATGTTGACTTTGTCCATGTTATTCCAAATTAAGGGGCGTCATCTGCCCCAGTATTAATTCGGTTTCTAAATGTTTTTAGCGTTGAGCAAGGATGTCGTCCCGCCTACGTGAGTGTGAATATAATAATTTACTTTAGGCCGTGTCGTAAATAACTTAGCAGTTTGGGCGGTCTCTTTTTTCACCATGCTGCGTTGCATCGTCGGTCACTTAGCTTTGGCTAAGCTCCCTTCTCGCGCCTTGCCTGGTAAAAAATAGCCTCGCCGAATTCAGGTAATTTATTTACGCCACATCCCTTAGCAAGCATACGTTGGAAGTCCCAGGCAATTTTTTGTTGTTCGGTTTCCGCTTTCACAAAATAAATTTTAGCACTCATCTCCTCTCCAGCCTCCCTAAAACTCATAACACTTCACATTCGACCCGCCGCCGCCGCGCCTCCGGGGCGCTACCGACCGCCGGGATGGCCGAGCCTGTTTCTCGCCAATTTTAAATGGATTAACCTTTATCGCAAAATAAAAATCGGCGCCGTAAAATTCGCTGCGCTTGAACAGGCTACCCAGGTGTTCGGAGCCAATGGTAATAAACCCGAGGCGCAGGGCTAAGCCCAGTCGCAGGCGCTGCCATTGGTACAGCGATATAGGCAGCGAAGCGCCAAACCAGCGGTGGGTGTAGCGCGGAGTAATGGCCAGCAGACTGCCGCGTTGTACTGCGGCATTGCGGGTGGGCAACCCCTCGATCAATGCGGCGCCCAGGTACACATTGGGCATCAACGCGCGCTCGGCCTGCAGGCTTATTGCCGTGGGCAGGCGCATAGCGAAATCATTAGACTGGAGCGAGGCGTTGGAATCTTGAAGTACTTGTTCGCTAAATACCTGTATGATGGCCTCCTCAAATTCATCGCGGCGGTTGAATGATTCAAAAGCGTCGGCGCCTACAATGGAGACGGCTTCTGTTTGTGTCAGGTGTTGCCGGGCATTGGCCGTGAAATTTACCTTACCGACGTCGAGCAGGGCTACGCCCCAACGCCAGGTGAAATTGCCGTCTTCTTCGCCCGAGACGTACATCACGCCGAGGTCGAAGCCAAGGCCGCTACCGTTGCGTTGTAGCGCATATTCGTCGCCCATGAAGTTGCTATTGGTGTAGCCGAATTCGAAGTGGATCGGGCCGCCGCTGAGCGTATCGCCGGGTTGTTTGCTGAGTTGAAAATCGGTTTTATTATTAAAATAGGCGGCTTCATAACCTTGCAGGTATTTGGCGGTAAAACCGATGCTGAGACTGCCGTTGCTGACCGGCAGGCGATAGGCGTAATTGAGGCCTATTTCGCTCCAGGCCATCGCGCCTGCGTTAATTTTGCTTACGCGAAAATCCTGAAAAAAATCGCGGTTGAAATAGGGATAATAGGCCAGATTGGGGTCTACGTCATCCACATTACCGGCCACACGGAAGCGGGTAAGCACGCCGATCGTGTGATTTTGACCCAATCTTACATAAAAAGAAGGGCCCATCAGGCTTACCTGCGCTTTTGCGTAGAGCGAGCGATCAGGCGTATAAAAGTCGACCTTCCTGGCGCCGGGAGGCAGCGGTTTTTCAGGCGTAATATCGGGGCCGAAGGCAATATCGAGTTGATCGGGATCTTTCAGCCAGTCGCTTAGCTTCATCGGCGTGGTGTAGGTATAATTATTACTGACAAAAAATGCGCCTTCCAGTAGATTAACATCCCAGGTGAAGGGTGTGGCAGCGTGTCCGGCGGGATTGAGCAATGCGGCGTTAATGCCGTTGTAGTGATCGAGCCTGATACCCAGCTGCTCCTGTGCAACAATACATTGTGCGGCGCCCAGCATGGCAATTCCCAAGAGAAGTCCTTTGTTCATAAAGATGACAATTAGATAGTTGCTGAAACAAAGAGCTTTCTCATAGTATAATGTTGTCGGTTATGGGTTATCGGTTGTGGGTTTCAGTTCAATAACCATAAACAAATAAAATAACCCATAACTCACAACCCACAACCTCAAATTTTCGGTCCAAAAATCAAAACCCCCAGCACAGCGGCGCCGATAGCAGTAAGCAGTACGGCAGCTGCGGCGGCATCTTTAGCTTTGCCGGCAAGTGGATGGGGCTGTGGCGACGTCAGGTCAACCAGGTATTCCAGGGCTGTATTAAACGCTTCGGCGGCAAAAACCAGGGCGATAGCCAGGCTTATCAGACACCATTCTATCGTAGAAAGGTTGACATACAACCCGGTTGCGATTACTAATACGGCCGCCAGGGTGTGGAAACGCGCATTGGGTTGTGTGCGCAGCATATCTGCGAGCCCCTGAAAGGCAAATCCAAAGCTTTTCCAGCGTCGTTTTAACCTATGCATCATAAATACAACGATGTCAATGACATGAATAAGAGCAAGGTAGCCATTTTAGCAAAAAATCGCGTGTTTTTGGGGCATTTAAAAATGTAAAAAAAACGCAATTGCTGTGGTAGAATCAAAAAAAGCCGATAGTTTTGGCCACTGGAAAATCCAATTCTCCTATGGCGTCTACCCTCCAAAAACGATGGCCATGTCAAAAAAAATTGTGTTACTGTTCATTTATTTATGTGTTTTTTGGCTGAGCGCCCAAGCACAGCCAGGTAATACTGTGCTCACTCCCCAGGCTGCACAATACTACCGGGAGGCCGAAGAAGCCTTATTGCGCCGCGATTACAAACAGGCGGTGAAGGGGTTTGAAAAAGCGCTCAAAATACAGCCCGGGCTTACTGCAGCCAACAAAGGGCTGGCAGCTTGTTATGAATTGCTCAAAGACTACGGCAAAGCCGTAACGTATTACGAAAAAGTCATCGCTTCCGACTCGATGTATTCGCGGGCTATTTTCTACCAGCTTGCTGAGGCGCATTATAAAATAGGCCAATACGATAAAGCATTGCAGTATTTTCGCACGTATGAACGCCTATTGAAACAGCCCGCAGAGTCATTCGGGCTACACGGTGAGCGAGAGATAAAATCAGAGCTCAAATACGCTGAAAAGCTGCCCATCAACATAAAAGCCAGTGAGGTATCTCTCGACTCGATCAAGTTTGTCAACGTGACCGACGTAATCAACCTCGGAACGGCCATCAATACCCAGGCCGACGAATATTTCCCTTTTTTGTCGAATGACCAGCAACTCATTTATTACACCCATCGCAAGGGAGACAAAGACGAAGACCTCTACTATAGCCGCATAACAGAAGGCCGGTGGCGCAAAGGAGAGCCGGTAAAAGATTTTAATACCGGCGAAAACGAGGGCATGAGTACCATGGTACGCGACGGGCGGCGCATGTATTTTACCGCCTGTGCCCGCCAGGGCGTGCTGGGCACCTGCGATATCTGGGTAGCGGAGATCGACACCCAGCAAATAATACAATCCTTCGAGTCTGCCACAGGAATGGTTAATTCCGATTATTGGGAATCGCAGGCTTCGATCAGTTGCGATGGCAGCGTGTTGTTTTTCGCCAGCAATCGCAAAGGGGGCATGGGTGGCGCCGACCTTTGGTATTGCCTGCGGGGCAGCGACGGCCGCTGGGGCGCGCCGATCAATCTGGGCCCCAAGATCAACACCCCCGAAGACGAAGAAGCGCCTTTCATCACCAACGACGGCAAAACCCTCTATTTTTCCTCCACAGGCCACTTGGGACTGGGCGAGCAGGATATATTCATGAGTTGGTACGACGAACGCGCCAAAGAATGGGCTACCCCCATCAACCTGGGGCCGCCGGTAAATACCCCCTACCGCGAGTTGGGTTTCTTTTTATCGGCCGACGGCTTTACCGGCTATGTGGCCTCCGACCGCCCCGATGGCCATGGCGGCATGGATATTTACCGCTTTCGATTGTCGGATAAATTATTTGGCGATCCCATCACTTTTGTAGAAGGCTACCTGCGCGACTCCGTATTGATGACTCCTCTAGAAGCCAAAGTAGAGATTGCAGGCAGGGGCGCCATACAAACGGGCCCAGACGGTCGTTTTTTTATATGCGTGGGCGCCGATGAAACCCTTGATTTGGGCGTACAAAAACGCGGCTATAAGCCTTACCACAATGATTTTGTAATCCCCGAATGGAATAACCGCACCTACTATACCCTCGAATTATTATTACAACCTACCATTTCATTTATCGCCAATATACCGCCGGTTATCAAAACCGACAGCACCCAAAACATAGTCGACAAACCAAAATCCAATCGCACTTTCACCCATACCGTTTTCTTTGAGTTTGACAAACACACCATGGAAGCCCCGGAATTAAGCCGCCTGGACGAGTTCGCCAAATTGATGAAAAACAAAAAAATTCAGCGGGTTGAGATTATCGGTTTCTCTGATGATATCGGCGCCGAGGCATACAACCTGCGCCTTTCTGAAGAAAGGGCCAAAGGTATCGCCCTGTTTTTAGTGCAAAACAACATCGTCGTCGACCAGATCTATATGGAGGGCAAGGGTGAATTAGACGGGAAACAAAACAAAGAACTCAATCGCAAGGTAGAAGTACGGGTAATGACTATCGAGTAGCGCAAAGAGGTAACATAAACTTAACATACAAGGTATAGCGTAAAATGTACCTTTACAGGTGCAAATCAATCTTGCAGTTTGACATGAATCTCAATCAATTACTTACCTTTTTTGCGCCTAAAAATGCAAACTTCCAGGTTTTGTTTTCGAAGAGCTCCGCTAACCTGGTAGAAGCTGCCAAAACCCTTCGGGAATTATTTCATACCGATGTGGCATCAGTAAGACACGATCTTATTAATAGGATAGAAGCCCTGGAACACAAAGGCGATAACATCACACACGAAATTTTCAAGGAGTTAAGCTCCAATTTTATCACGCCTTTCGACCGCGAAGATATTCACTATCTCGCGTCTTCCCTGGATGATGTACTGGACTACATTCATACTTCCGCACAGCGTCTGGAACTCATGAAAATCACAACTATCACTGCCCCCATGAAAGAGCTGGCGGATATACTCGTCACCTCCGCACTTGAAATAGATAAAGCGATGGGGATGTTGAAAAATGTGCACTCTGACGGCTTTAAACAAATATTGGTAAACATCCAGAGCCTTGAAAACCAGGCCGACGCTGTTTTCGACCACGCCATTGCCGAGTTGTATGCCAATGAGACCGATGCGATCGTGCTAATGAAATACCAGCAAGTGATCGATCACCTCGAAACCGCCACCGACAAATGCGAAGACGTGGCCAACGTGATCGAAACGATCATGATCAAAAACTCCTAATATTTCTATTACTCATCAGGCACTGTTGATCATGGAATCTATTTATTTGCTGTTTTTGATTATTGTTCTTGCCTTCGTCTTCGATTTTATCAATGGGTTTCACGACGCCGCCAACTCGATTGCTACGATCGTATCCACTCGTGTGCTTACTCCAGTCCAGGCTGTTGCATGGGCGGCTTTCTTCAACGTAGTGGCATATTTTGTCTCTGAATTTGCAGTAGCTGATACTATTGCCCGTACGGTTGACTCTTCATCTATCTCGCTAGTCGTCATTTGTGCCGGGTTGGTCGCCGCCATTATCTGGAATTTGTTTACCTGGTGGCTGGGCATTCCATCCAGTTCTTCACATACTTTGATAGGCGGGTTTGCCGGCGCCGCCATTGCCCATGCCGGTTTTGATGTGGTCAACATCCCTAAGATCACAAAAACCCTCAGCTTTATTTTCCTGGCGCCGATGATAGGGATGGTAATATCGTACTTCATCTCTTTGATCTTATTGCACCTGGGCAAAAACGCCAATCCCTTTCGCCTCAACCAATATTTTAAGCGTTTTCAATTAGTGTCTTCTGCGGCATTCAGTATCGGACACGGCGGTAATGACGCACAAAAAGTAATGGGGATTATAGCCGCTGCGCTTATCGTTTACGTCAATCAAAACGGCTTGAATACCGAGGATATCCCCCACTGGATGTACGTCACAACTAAAAATCAAAGAATAGTGGACATCCCAATCTGGGTCGTCGTGGGCTGTTATACGGCTATCGGCCTGGGTACTTTGATGGGCGGTTGGCGCATTGTAAAAACTATGGGCACCAAAATCACCAAAATGACGCCTTTCGAAGGAGTGGCTGCCGAAACCGCCGGCGCCGTTACGCTGTTCGCCACCGAACACTTCGGCATCCCCGTCAGCACTACGCATACCATCACCGGTTCTATTATCGGCGTAGGGCTCACCAAACGCATCTCCGCAGTGCGCTGGGGAGTCACTATCAACCTGCTTTGGGCCTGGATTCTCACTATCCCCGTATCTGCCGCTATGGGCGCAGGGCTTTTCTTTTTACTCGAAATGTTATTCTGAAAAGTCAAATAGCTCCATCTTTTGTATAATTTGGCAGGCTATGCGTAATTTGCCTCTTCAAAGCGCATCTCGCATGAAAGACCTCATCGAACAATACAAGGCCATCGTGATCCCAATCGCAACGCCTTACTGCACCGGCACAGGGTTTCTGCTTGCCGGGCAGGGTCTGATTGTGACCAACGAGCAAATCGTTCGCGACAACCGCGAAGTGGCGATTGAGGGAGAAGCTTTCGCACGCCAGGTGGTGCGGGTACTGTATACCGATACCAAATACGACCTGGCTTTCCTCGAAGCGCCTAAAAGTGAAAACCTCCCTGTAGTCGAAATAGAAAAACAGGACCTCACCCCTGGTGACCTGGTAGTGGCTATGGGGCACGCATTCGGCATGAAATTTGCCGCCGCTCAAGGCGCCGTCACCGGCGCCGCACCCAATGAAGAAGACCTGCTATACCTCCAACACGACGCTATTCTGAGTACCGGCAACAGTGGCGGACCCCTGTTTAATAAAGCCGGGCGTATTGCCGGCGTCAATACGTTTTTGAGTCGCGATGGCGTAAATGTAGCTTATGCCCTGCCGGCTAAATATCTGGTAGATACGCTTGCCGGGGTTCAACAGTCTAACGGCAAGCTGGGCGCCCGTTGCGAATCCTGCCACAACATCGTTTTTGAGCATACGATCGACCAACAGCGCTATTGCCCTTTCTGCGGCACCAGGGTTTTACTGCCCAACCAGGTCGACGAATACGAACCTATCGGCGTAGCTTATACGATAGAAGCCATGCTCACCGAGGCGGGCCACGACGTGCGTCTATCTAGGCGCGGCCCCAGCAATTGGGGTATCAGACAAGGAAGCGCGCATATCAATATTTCTTATTATGAAAAAACTGGCCTGATCACAGGTGATGCGTACCTCTGTCAACTACCTAAAGATCATATCAAGCCTTTATACGAATTTCTGCTGCGACAAAATTATGATATCGAAAATCTCAATTTTAGTGTCAAAGGCAATGATATTATCCTGTCGCTGCTCATCTATGACCGTTATTTGAATGTAGATAGCGGACTTATGCTGATTAAGCACTTGTTTGAAACCGCAGATCATTACGACAATCTTTTGGTGGAGCGCTTTGGCGCTTTATGGAGAGAAGAAGAAGACTTTGGTGATAGCAGCGGAATGAAAAACGCCTGACCTTCAGCCAGGCGTTCTACAACAGAATCCCATGAAACACTAAAAAAAGTGTAGCGTTAACAGCGATTAGCATGGCTGTTAACGCAACACCATGGTAACGCTTAATTCTATCCTCCGGTTCTTCACCGGTTCGTTTGACGGGAACACGACGATCGAATTAAACCCATTCATATAACGCACCTTGAGTTTGCCTTTATTGCTCACCTGGTAACCTATTCCGCCGATTAGGCCATAGTCGCCATCGAGGGCCACATAACTCGGAATCACAAAGCGGCCCCAAACTGTAGGGCGGTTGTCGTTGAGCTTTAGCAATAGACCGCCGTATATGCCCGTTTCGGCAAACAAACGCCGGGTAGCAAACCAATTCAGATATAAAGGCACTCCGCCAAAATACTGATTGGCAAATAAAG
The DNA here is from genome assembly GCA_016787505.1 of Saprospiraceae bacterium. Taxonomy (GTDB): domain Bacteria; phylum Bacteroidota; class Bacteroidia; order Chitinophagales; family Saprospiraceae; genus JABWBR01. Next base: position 13,219 of record JAEUUQ010000131.1, read on the forward strand.
CACCCTCTGGCCTTCCCGCAGATACATTGCGACTCACCATCGCATCTCCACCCAAAGAGACTAATCTGCTTAGCTTAAAGCTATGTCCCTTGCACTTGGATGCCACGTATTCGGGTACCCTCACTCTGTGCTTGAGTTGCCATTCTTTGTTCAAAAACTGGATACTCACGCTCACACTCTCCCCTTCCTGCGCATGTACACGAACGGCGCCCACAAGCAAAAGAGCAAGCGGGATAAGTGTTCTCCAGTTTATGCGTTTATACAAAGGGTCGTATTTTTAATAACAAAAACAATGCCATAACATATAACGGTTACCCACTGGCTTTTGTTCCGTGGCAACAACCAGAAGCTAAACCGATTATACCGCGAAATTATTATGAATTTTAACACTTAATTCCGCAACACCTTGAATACCTCTTTGTTACCGTCGCCCAAATCAATTTGAAGAAAATAAGCTCCCCCCGGCAATCCAGGCAAATTGAACTGGGCAAGAGGACTGGCATCTACTGTTACGCTACCCTGATACACCAGCTGCCCCTTAGTGTTGTATAGTACATAGGGCAAATCGCGGCTTACCACATCGGTTAGGGTAACAGTGATATCCTCCTGGAATGGATTGGGGAACAATCTTTGCACTTCCAGCCCCTCCAGGTTGCGCCTTACGGCAATTATGGGCGAGAAAAAGCTATAATCGTAATTCGTCGACTCGCGTATGTTGATCACCTGAAGACGGAAAAAGTAGAGGTTGAGCGTGCCTACGGCGCTATAGTCATAGATTTGTTCATAGGCAGTGGTACCTCCTTTGGCATTTACGGTGCCGATAACTTCAAAATCGATGCCGTTGGTAGAGCGGGCCACTTCAAATTTTCGGCAATAGTATTCTGGCAATGTGGTCCAATTCAGGCCTATTTGTGTAGCGCCGGTCCATTCGCCCGTAAAGCCTGTAAGTACGGTAGCCAACTCGCCGTCGTATTTTGTCAATGCTACGTCGTCAATTGCGACGCCGGGGAAATTGCCGGTGCCCTCGGAGCGGAATACAAAACGGAAGGCAGCTTCATTTCCGGCCAGACCGCTTACATTGATTTTATATCGGGTGAACCCGTTTACAGAGCTGGTAAAATAGGAGGATCCGCCAGGGAAAGCCAGGCCGCCTGTATTCACGTTGTGGTAATTATACCAGTTGGGACTGTCATCGGTGCCGAGTACGGCCCAATTTTTTCCTTTGTCCAGGGAGTATTGTACCAGAAAGCCATCGTAGCCGGGGTGTATGTTGTATTTGGCCCAAAAACTGAATTCGTATATGCCTGGATCGGTGAGGTCGTAGTTGGGCGTGTACAGGTAGGCCTCTGTATTGGGCGCGTAGTAGTTGTCGTTGAGCCCTAATACATAGGCGTTATCCCCGCTGTGGGTCCCGTTTTTGCCTATTATTGAAGAGTTTCCCCTTTCAAAAGCAGACCCTTTCGGGCTATACGCGCCAAAGTGGTCGTTAAAGCCTTCCATATCGCCGCCGTAATTGGCCTGCCCTGTCACATAAGGCAATGGCACAGTGGGCAGTACCTTCACGGCTGCAGTGGTGCTAAGATCCCCATTGATTGTAAGTTTTACCGAATAAGCGCCGCTTGTTGCGTATGCATACTCGGGGTTTTCTGCGGTAGAAGTGGCGCCGTCGCCAAATTCCCAGAAATAACTGTCGGCATTGAGCGAAGCTTCCCCATAAAACGGGTTAGCGCTATCGGTATACTGAATGGGCTCAACACCAATACGAGGAGTCGGGGTCGCAAATACATCGGTAGTATACAATCCGCGGCCGTGGGTAGCTGCAAGTACTACGCCGTCGGAGCGGCGAAGACGGAGCATATGGGTGCTTACCAGCGGTGTTCCTCTACCTGGTACCGGCGGTATCCACTCGGTGTTATTGCCGTTGATCAACTCGGTAGTCCATACGCCCGCTTCAGTGGCTATCATAGCCTGGGTGGCGTCGTTGGGATTAAAAATTCCCCAGCGCACCGGCATATCGGGGAGATCGCCTTCTAGGCTTATCCAGGACTGACCGCCGTTATTGCTTTCATACACGCTGGATACGCCGTAGTTGGATACAGTGACCAGGAGGTGGTTGGGGTTGCCCAATTCGATATCGATACTGGAAATGACGCCCGATAGCGTGGGTAGGGCGGCGCCTGTGACAGTAGCGCCCTCGCGGGCTTCATCCACGCGCACTATGCGCCCATTGTAATTGCCGAAATATACGCGTTGAGGGTCGTTGGGGTCTACGGTAACAGCCGATACGTCGTTTGTTACATTCTCGATATCCACTACTTCACCCGAACGGTCATTCACTCGCCAGCGGTAAAAATCGCCGTTATCGGTTTCGGTATACAAAATATTGGCTTCAGAATCGTAATCTGAGGGGTTAATAAAGTCGCCTTCTACGCCCGCCGCATTGTCAAAATCCTGGCCGCCATCGGTGGAGATGCCCCAATTGCCGAATTGCGACGAGACGAGTTGTATATGGGGTTCGTTTTCGTCGATATGCGCATAAAAGCCATCGCCACCCCACACCGAGCGGGCTGTAGTAACGCCGTAGTTATTGAGCTGAAGTGAGTTATTGTCTTGCGTACCTCCCAGGTAATACGTCGAATACGCCTCGGGGTGGATAGCGCAGGCATAAAACTGGGTCACATTGTAACCAAAATTTTTATCAATAGGCTGGCCGTTAGACCCCGTCGGGCTATAGTAGATGCCCCCGTCGTTGCCGAAATACACGGTGTTCTGTACCAACTCGTCAAATAGAATGAAGTGCTGGTCTACGTGCATGCTATTGCCAAAACGCTGCCAGGAAAAACCGCCATCGGTAGAGCGCATAGTGGGTACGCCGCCGGCAATGACGTGATTGGCATTAAATGGGTCGACGGCAATGTCGAGGTCGTACCAGGCTTGGCCATTGGTAAATTCATTGCCGTTATCCCACCTCGGCTGGCTTCGCTGCACCCAGGTTTGGCCGCCGTTAGGGGTGAAATAAACGGACGTGGCTGCACCGTTATTGCTTAGTATTGCGTAGATGAAATTTGGGTTAGAGTGCGAAACCGTAAACTCCGTGCGGTCGCCATCAGTAGCAAACCCGCTGCCGGCAGCCGTAATGCGCGTCCATTGGTTGTTATTTCCCGTTTGCGAACGATATATGTTGCTGGTATTAGACGCATAAAGATTGCCGTCGGGCATATAGTACAGATCATAACAAAAGCCGGAAAGCACCCTTTGCCAGGTCTCTCCATCGTTTGTAGTCCTGTAGACGCCGGTGGACGTGCCGGCATATACGTGGCCTGTTTGCGGATGCACTACGATATCCTGGGTATAGCGGAAATTGCTGGTGAGCGTCGCCTCAATGGGGCTCCAGGTGACGCCGTTATCTGTCGATTTGAATAAACCCATCCCTGCTACGGCATCGAGGTTGCCATATGCTTCTCCAGTGCCCAGATACATTATATCGGGGTTGTTTGGATCCTGTGCTAAAGCGCCGATAGCCATGTTTTCGAGGTAATCACTCACTTTTTGCCATTGAGCAGGATCGGCCGTGACATCGGTTGTTTTCCACAAACCACCGGCTACGCTTCCCGCCCAGACGGTATGCCGCGAAGGATCTTTTTTGTCAACAAGAATAGTGCGGGTTCGCCCGCCGATGTTGTTGGGGCCGCGTTCACGCCAACGCACGTCGGCCAGGGGGCCGCGTCCAGTGCGGGCAGCCCATTCTGCTTGTTTGCGGCGCGTTTGCTCAAGGGCTACTAACATTCGCTCCATTGGCGGATAACCTAGTGCGGGGTCTTTGATGCGCTTGTAATTATTTTCAAAAGCATCTTTTATGCTTTGCGCTTTACGCGAATGCGTTGGTGAGCATTGGTATGCCAAAACTAAAATGATGGCAAGTAGGGATGTCGTCAGGAGAACGGAGAGCAATCGTTTCATGGTCGTCGGAATTAGCGATTGATTTTTTTTATGCGTCACAAAATAGACAATTATAGGTAATTGGGCGACAATGTATACGGCTGGTTTGTCAGCAGTTCGACCATAGTTGCTATTTTTACAAATCTATAGGGCTTCTCGTTTGTTTCATTAAAAAATTAATACTCAGGAATGAAAATCTTCTACTCGCTAGCGCTTCTCTTGTCTTTTGTATTAAGCGCCAATGCCCAGACCAGCTTCTGGAGTGATGTTTCCGAAAACAATATCCAGCTCCAATTGCTATCAGAAAAAGCGTTTCGCGCCTCGCACTATCGTGTGGTGGCTATTGACATGCCCGGTTTTCGACAGCAGATGGCCGCCGCGCCGATGGAAAATTCAGCCGCCGCCGCTCAACACCCTATGCTGGCTACTATTCCCCTGCCCGATGGCAGCACCGAGACTTTCCGCATTGAAGAGTCTCCCGTGATGATGCCAGAATTGGCCGCCCGTTATCCGCAAATCAAGACGTACCGGGCGATCGGGGTGGACCATCCGGCCTCATATGGGCGCTTTGAATACACCCCCGACGGCTTCGGCGGCGTTTTTTATACCAAAAAAGGAGAGGTGTGGATCGATCGCTATGCCACTCACCAAGACCGCTATTATGCCTCGTATTTTTCGCGAGATGTGGTGATGGATCCCAATGAAACACCCGTGCTGGGTTGTGGTTTCCAACCCGATAATACACACTCCGAAGATCCTATTCTGGAATCACTGCAAGAATCTGCACTTGAATCGCGCAGCAATGGGCCTATCGAAAAGCGCGTTTACCTGCTGGCTTTGGCTTGCACCGGTGAATTTGCACAACAATATGGTGGCACGATGGAGTCGGTCAACTCTGCTTTTGTTACCGCACTCAACCGGTTTAATCAAATCTACGAGCGCGATTTTGCGATCAAACTCATGCTCATCGCCAGCAACGACCTGCTGATTTGGCTCGACCCCGCTACTGACCCCTATACGAATGCGAATAACGCCGAACTTCTGCTACAGCAAAATACCAACGCCATCACCCAAGGCGGTGGCGTACCCCTCGGCGCTTTCGATATGGGCCACGTGTTTACTTCCAGTTGTATCAACGGCTTAGCCGGTATTGCCGCGCCCGGCCAGGTTTGCAAGGAAGGCAAAGCCAGGGGGGTAACGTGTTTTTATAATAGCAATATCAATTTTATCGTAAAAGAAATCATGGCGCACGAATTGGGCCACCAGTTTTCGGCGCTGCACAGTTGGGCCAATTGCCCGGGCGCAGATGACCAACTCTCCTCCGGATCGGCCTATGAACCCGGCTCGGGGTCTACGATTATGTCTTACGCCGGTTCCTGTGGCATGGATCAAAACGTGCAGTTCCAATCCGACGACTA
>JAEUUQ010000157.1 GCA_016787505.1 Saprospiraceae bacterium
TTTATTATGCCGGTCCAGTATAAAATACAATAATAATGCACTGCCCGGCTGCGGACCTGCCGACAGCCGGGCAATGCATTTGGTGCTATCAGAACGTCACATTATACTTCAGCAAAAACTGCTGCGTAATGCTGGTTGCCCGGCCCAGCCCGGAAACGCCGTTGGTGGCGTTGCTATCCGAAATCTGCACGCGCACGTCGTCGTCGTAAAATACATTGACGAGGATCGAAGCCTGCAGGCCTTTGATGATCACGAAGCCGAACTCGTTGGTCCAGTCTACGTCCACATTTTGCGGTTTTTCGATGTAGTTGCTAAACAAGGTAAGCGCCGAGGTATAGCTCAGTTTTTCTTTGAAATATTTGCCCACATAATTCATGCGCAGCAAAGAGCCGAGTTGCGAAAACGTATTGTCGAACTCCGGATAAATGCCGTTGACCGGCGTGCCGTCTACGGGGTTGCCGTGGATGCCGAGGCGGGCGATCTCGTCGTCGCTTACCACGATAAACTTGGCGCCTACCGGCGAGTAGTAAAACGACAGGTTAGGCAACGGCTTGTAATCGATACCTACCGATACGGTGATGGTAGCCGGCGAAAAGAGTTTCGACAGCGGCGTAGCGTCGGTATCGGTGATGTCGGTGAGGAAGTTGCCCGGGTAGTCATCAGAACCCCGGTATGTGGGGGTGAGCTGACTCAGGAACGACACGTCGGCGGCGTAGAAGAACTTGGACGTCTCGCTTATTTTGTAGCCGATTTTTGAATTCAATCGCAATTCGTCGATAGCTTTCTGGAAGGGAATCTTGTTGTCGTTGGTACCCTGAGCAATCACGCCCGAGCCGAGGCGCTGGATGCCGAATTGCCACAGCAGCAGGTTGTCCCAGGCGATACGGTCTTTTTTGTATAATGCCGCAATATTGACGGCGCTACCGAAGCCCACTCTGTTTTGGCCGGCGCCCTGGCGCGGGTTGTGGATAAACAATTGAGCAAAATCGAGGCCGAGGCCGGCGGTAGTTTTCCAGGCCTTTTCCTCTTCGGCGGGTTTGGCGTCGGCGGCAACGGGTTTCTGGGCGTTAACCGGCGTCAGATAGCATACAGAAGCCAGCATAGCCAGGCTTAAGAAATACACATTCTTGCGCATTGCATTGTGATTTAGTGAGTGTATAAAAAGTCGTGTTTACTTTTCGTGAATTTCTACCGGGTCAGAGGTAAGCTTGTTGAGCGGAATGATGATGCGTTTGCCTTCCGATTGCAACACCATCGCCGTGTGGTCGAGTTCGATCACTTCTCCTGTCAATCCGTTGATCGTGATGGTATCGCCCACCTTTATTTTGTTTTTATTATAAAAAGAGGCCAGAAAATTGGCTACTATATTCCTGGAGGCCAGGCCGTAGCCGATGGCAAAGGCAAGCACCACCCCGGCGATAATAATAGAGAGATTGCTCTCGATAAATTCGGTATTGATGCCGGCCTGCGACAGCGTGATCATCACCACATTGATAAACACAAAATAAAATACCACGCTGGAGATCACACCGGCAGCGGGAATGCCCAGCGAATCACAGGCCGTTTTGACGAGGTTTTTGAGAAAATCGGCGGCCAGTACGCCCACGATAAATACGAGGAATGCCGACAACAATTGCGGCAGGTAATTGAGCAAGTTGCCCATCATATCCGATACCGATTGCATGCCCAACACATCGGTGGCGGCGATGAAAATCAGGAACATGAGCAGATAGTACACCAGCTTAGATAGCATCACACTGGGGACTATCTTGATATTCGATTTATAAAACAGCTCTATCTCGTTAAGTTTTTCGGCCAGTTTATCGGCGCCGATGGTTCGCAGGGCCCGTTTGATAAATTTGGCGAGCAACTTTGCCACAATCCAACCTCCGATTAATACGGCCAGCGCCCCTGCCAAATTGGGTAAAAAGTTGATGAAGGCGTCGAGTTGCTCATTGAGCATATTAAGTAACTTCTTTTCCATGAGTTCCGGTTTTTACCCGCACAAGTAGGCGAATAAGTAGTTTTAGGTGATATTCGGTTTATCGCGGTTGGTCGCCGCGGGGCGATTCTCCGCCGTCGGGGCTTCCGGGTGCTATATTTCCGGGGTCTGTGATTTTGCCTTGCGCCGGCGTGGGGCGTTGCGCCGGTCTTGCTTGCTGGCCTTCGTGTTGGGCAGCGGCAATAAAAAATTCAAACACTCTTGGGATAAACATTTCGATGAGGTGCCCCACGAATCGAAAAAAGGACAATGAACCCCACAGCGACGCCCTTATTTGCTCGTCGTGCCGGGCGCCAAACAGGAGTTCCTCCTCTTCCTGCAGGCGTTTGAAATTGTTTTGGTCATTCATACTCCGGGAATAATTCTTCTTTAAGCTTTTGCGCTTTTTCTTTGGCGCGTTTAATCTGCATCTTCACGGCGCTTTCGGTTTTGTCGATCGTATCTGATATGTCTTTGATCGACATGTCGTCCTGGTATTTCATCAGTAGTATGGCCCTGTCTCCCACCGGTAATTCATCCAATACATGGCGGAGTTGGTTGACCTCCATCGCAAACAAGGCTTCGTCGGGTATCTCGTCTTCTCGTTCGGGCGCTTTGTCCACGTCGCCGCTGAATACGTCCTGTTGCTTTTTTTTCCTGCGAATGTAATCTATACAGTAGTTATATGTAATCGAATACACCCAGGTCGAAAACTTGGCTTTTTCGCCAAATTTGGCCAGGTTGAGGAAAATTTTCATAAATATTTCCTGCGTGGCGTCTTGTGCAAGCGCCTCGTCTTTCAGCATAGTCATACACTTGCTGAAAATTTTGGGCGCATAACGCGAATACAATAGGCTGAAGCAACGCGAAGCCTGCGTTTCGAGGTAGTTGTGTACCACCTCGAAGTCTTTCATTTGCTGGTTACAAGTCTTTTCCAAGTTGGTGTGTGCGTTTGTTTGTCTTACCAGGCAATACAAATGCGCGCCCCTTTGCTGTTAAGACGCACAAAATGCCATTTGATAACACATTTTAACACAAATTTGAAAAAAAAAAGGGAAAGTACACTTAATGAGGGCGACTTTGGGGCCAATGCCGCCAACTTTACATTATTTAAGCTCAGCTATACTCCGTGGTGAAAAATATCGCTCGCGTTTTCCTGAAGCTGACAACATTAGACTTTGCGACTGGTTGACTTTTCGTAACTTGGCGATGCCTCAACAAAAAAGCAAAAAATGAAACAGGAGCCTTAGGTTGGCTGGAAGCCCTGGTTGGCAAAGGAAAAAGCCTGCGGTCAAGCGTATTGCATTGAATGACAAACAAAAATAATATGAAAACATTGGGAATGATTGGAGGCACCTCGTGGCACTCCACAATAGACTACTACCGCTACATCAATCAAATGGTAAACGAACGACTGGGCGACCCACCGGTCAATCCGCCCTTGCTGATGTATAGCTTAAATATAGCGCTAATGCGGAGAAATGACTGGGATGAAATAAACCAATCTTTTTTAAAAATTGCTTTGACTCTGCAGCATGCCGGTGCCGACGCCCTAATAATTTGTGCAAATACACCGCATAAAGTATGTCCCTTTATCGAAACTCAATTAGACATCCCCATTATCCATATAGCTGACGCCACAGGCGAAGAAGCTAAAAAACTGGGGCTAAAAAACCTGGCATTGTTTGGAACGAAACCGGTTATGGAAGAAGATTTTATTTCAGGAAATCTGAAAAATAAATTTGATATCCAAACCCAAACGCCAGGCCCCGAAGCCCGCGTAAAAGTGCATAAGGCAATCTCTACAGAGCTCACTGTGGGTGTATTTAAACCGGAAACGAAAAGGTTTTTCTTAGATGAAATGTCTCAATTAAAAACAACGGGAATAGACGGCGTCATTTTGGGATGTACGGAGCTGCCTATTCTGATTAAAAAAGAAGATTTTGATTTGCCGTTGTTAGATACTACGTATTTGCATGCGCAAAAAGCAGTGGATTTTATTTTGGGGTAACTTTGCATTAGCGCGCTTTCGCGCGGAGTAAACCGGAGAACCGATAACTCATAACCGGCACACTCTCCCTATAGCGCCTTCCGCAGCCTCGCCACCGGCATATTCATCTGCTCGCGGTATTTGGCCACCGTGCGGCGGGCAATGTGATAGCCCTTGGTTTGCAGGGCTTCGGTGAGTTGTTCGTCGGAGAGGGGTTTGCGCTTGTTTTCGGCGTCTATCAGGTCGCGAAGGATTTTTTTGACTTCCAGTGTGGAGACTTCGTCGCCTTCTTCGGTTTGAAGCGATTCGGAA
>JAEUUQ010000181.1 GCA_016787505.1 Saprospiraceae bacterium
GATGTATACGAGGAGGCCGGCAATTACGGCCAGTACCCGGGCCACGCCGCCCGACTTGCTGATGTGCTCCATGTAGTAGAAAAAGGCGCCGCCTACCGCGCCGGCGAAGGGAACCACCAGCATCGGCCTGATCCACCAATATTTGGGCCATGCGGGGTTGGGCTCGTCTACACCTGACAGAAATAAGGAGATCAGCACTAAAGCAATACCTCCGCCTATTAGCATGCGCTTAACTAAGGAAGCCGTATTTATCGGCTGTGCGAATAATTTGTGTTGTGATGTCATGATGATTTCGGTTTGAAAGTCGTGTTTTTATTTAAATACAAAGTACTTTGAATTACAAAGTTATTAATAGTTTGCGCATTTACAAATAGTGAGCTATTTTTTTACGGCGCAAAAGAGCTGACATCTTTTACTCTATCTCCTTATTAACAGCCTTGCGCCACTGCCCCGGCGTCATCCCAAATTCCTGCCGGAATACTTTGCTGAAATAACCCGGATCGTTGAAACCTGTGTCGAGTGCAACAGAAGTGATGGTGACTAGTGGATTTTGTAATAATTCTTTGGCCTTGTACAGGCGGATATTCCGGATGAACTGACTAGCCGGCAAACCGGTCAGGGCCAGCAGCTTGCGGTGCAACTGAGAATGACTGAGCAGTACTTCATGGCTGAGATTTTCAACCGTGAAACCCGGGTCGTCAAGGTGGGATTCAACTATTTTTCTGACTTTCCTTACAAAATAATCTTCCAGACCATCGGCCTTTGGGGCGCTTTGGCGTTGTCTGGCGCCTTCTGCCAATCCCGCTACGGAGCGGTAATGCATCTGTAGCTTTTGACGCAATTCCAGCAGTTTTTTGATTTCAACCAGTAATTCTTTTTGGTGAAAAGGCTTCGCAAGGTAAACATCGGCGCCACGCGCCAAACCTGCCAGGCGACTGTCCCTGTCAGCTTTGGCAGTGAGAAGTATGACGGGAATATGGCTCGTACGCTCGTCGTTTTTGAGAGCCTCACAGACCTCGTAACCGTTTTTGTGCGGCATCATCACGTCGGCTATTACAAGGTCGGGGATGTGGTCGAAGGCGGCATCCAGACAGCTTTGCCCATCTTTGGCAGTGATTAGGCGGTAACTACCGGCCAGGCAGGATTTCAGGTAAGTAAGCACATCAGGGTGATCATCGGCGAGCAGCACGAGGGGGTTCGTATCTGTTATCTGCAAATGGGGATCTTGCAGGGGCTCTGCGATAGGGCTTTCTACTTTATTTGGTTTTAAGATTTCCTGTATCAGGGTGTCAGGTGACCAGAGCTGTGCCTTATTGCTCACCGGCAGCACCACGGTAAATGTCGTTCCTTTTCCCAACAGGCTTTTTACCGAGATTTCACCCCACATCATTTTTACCAGTTCTTTGGTCAATGCCAAGCCGATGCCGGCCCCTCCGGATGCATGCCCTTCATTAATTGGCGCCTGGTAGAAGCGGTCAAAAATATGGGGCAAATGTTCTTCCGCGATGCCTATACCCGTATCCGTAACAGATAGGAAAAACCGAGGACTTGATTGATCGTCGGCAAGCCCAACTTTTACTGTCACCTCCCCGCCTTCCGGCGTAAATTTCAATGCATTCGATAGCAAATTCAACGCGATCTGCTGCAAATGCTCTACGTCAAAATCCACCACAAATTTTTCAAAATCAGATTGAAAATTAATCTTTACCCTTTTACTTTCTGCCAGTGAATGCAAACTTTCTGTAAGGTACTTCAGAAATATCACCACATCGCCCTGTTGGTAGTGGAGATCGAGTTTGCCACTTTCTAACTTACTCAGGTCGAGCATTTGATTGACAAGCCTAAGCAGGCCCGCGCTGTGGCGTTCGATCAGAGAAATGGGATACTGGAAATTGAGCGCCGAACTGCCGGGTATTTTTCTTAGCTCTGATTTCAGCTGTTCGGCCATACCGGTAATGACCGTCAGCGGCGTGCGGAACTCATGGGTGATGTTGGTGTATAATTTAGACTTAAAGGCATCGAGTTCCTGCAGGCGCAATGTTTCGAGGCGTTCCAGACGGCGCTTGATCTGTATTTTGTAAAAAAAATATACCATACCGAAGGCAACCATCGCATAAAGAAGATAAGCCCACCACGTACGCCACCAGGGAGGAAGGATGACGATGCGGACGCCTACCTGCTCTCCGCTCCAGGCGCCCAGGCTGTTGGCGCCGCGAACTTTGAGGATATATTCGCCCGGCGGTACGTTGACATAGCTGGCTTCTCCATTGTACAGGTCGCTGCGCCAATCATGGTCGTAATTTTCGAGTTTATATTCCAGGAGACTCAGGCCGGCCCCATTAAAATCGAAATTAGCCAGATGAAAGGAAAAAACATTTTGCCGGTGTGACAGGCGAATGTCGGAGCTCTCCCATACGGCACGGCTCAGCGGCGAGTCATTGCCGGGCACTATGGTACGGCCTTTTATGCTGAAATCTGTAAGCCGGATGACCGGCGGTATTCTGCCTGCCTGCCGGTACACTTCTTCCGGCTGAAAAAAGAGAAAGCCATTAACACCGCCAAAAACGATTTCACCTGTAGCGGTGGTACAGGCGCCAGAGATGAACTCAAACGACAGCGGATGTACGCCATGCCTTTCTGTATAAGTAAAAAAACGCTCCGTTTCAGGATTCAGCAACAAGATTATTTCGGAGCCGAGCAGCCAGATATTACCCCTTTTGTCTGGAATAAGTTGAGTGAGCCTGTTGTCGGGCAGGGCGCCCTTGGCTTGGGTAAAAACCTTGTATTCCCTGGTTATGGGGTTCAGCTTGCGAATGCCGTAAGGAAAAGCGGCAAACCAGATGTTCCCCTGCCGGTCTACAACGGCTTTCATGGGGTCGCCGTAGTCGCCAGGTGGGAGGTAATGAATAAACGCGCCCGTAGCCGGTTCGTAGCGATCGAGAAAAAGAGGGTGCGCAGGGTCAACGCCAATGCCCCCGCCCAAAACCCATATATTTTGTTGATGGTCTTCAAAGACCGATTCCACTATGTCGCCGCCGAGGCTTTGGGGGTCGGCAGGGTTATGCTTGAAATGGGTCAAATCTTGCCATTGGCTATCGAAACGATATAGCCCGCCGCCGAAACTGGGAATCCAGATATTGCCTTTTTTATCAAAATAAGGAACCCAGGGATGAGGAAATGCTATTGACCTGGAGACGTTTGAGTCGAGCCGGAGCTTTCCGTTCGGCTGCCCAAGCGACATTTTGTATAGCCCTTTTTCGGTGCTTGCCCAGAGGTGACCAAAGGGGTCGGTCCCCAATTCAAAAAAATCGAGAAACTTGGTTTGGGTAACAGGAGGCTCGTACGACAGGTGACTCCACGCTGTTTTGTTTGTATTAAAATGTAAAATGCCATTGAAATCACCCGTTGTCTGCGCCCAAAAGCCGCCGGTCGGATCGGCGGCCATGCCATTGACCTGGATACGCTGCCTACCCAACTGCCGTTTATCGAAAAACGAAAATAGGTTTTGAGGAGGCTTCACCCGGTAAACAGTCCAGCTATCATTGCCAGAGCCGAGCCAGATGACCCCATCCCGCGTCTGGCAAAAAGTCAAAACCGATTTGGTTTGCAAACTGCCGTCCATTCCGGGCTCATCCTCAAAATGGCGCATCTGCTGCGTTACAGGGTCAAAAACATTAAGTCCGCCTTGCGAAGCGCCAATCCAGAGCCAGCCGTTCTGGTCTTCCGAAATAACCGAGACGCTGTAATTGTCTGGAAAAGCCGACTTGCTTTTTTGCAGTACAGGACCAACCATGCGGGTAAAAATCCCCCTTTTTCGGTCCATCAGGTGCAAGCCGGTTCCGGCGGTACCGACCCAGAAGTTGCCCCTGCTGTCTTCAAACAAGGCCCGCACCCGATTGTCCGACAAGCTGTTAGGATCACCAGGATTGTGTTGAAAGCGGGTAAAAGTGCCGTCGCCGTTGTAGCGGTTTAGCCCGCCCAAAATGTCGTGCGGGTCATTCACATCCCCGGCAACTCCGCAACCTACCCACACCGTGCCCTGACGGTCTGTGTATACCGACCGCGCTATATCGTAGCTCAGACTCTTAGGATTGTCGGGGTCATGTAAAAAACGCTTGAATTTTCCTGTTCGCCGGTCGAGGCGGTTTACCCCATTATCAGTAGCTACCCAAATATAGCCCTGCCGGTCTTCGGTTATCATCCACACGTTGTTATTGCTCAGACTTTGCGGATCGTCGGGGTCGTGGGTGTAGTGAACACTGCGGGTTGTCGCCGGGTCAAAAGCACTCAAGCCAAAACCGGGACACCCCAGCCAAAGGGTATTTTTTTTATCCACAAAAATCCATTCGATATAATCGCCTGCAATAGAGGCCTTGTCTTGTGGATCGTAGCGGTAGGTGACTACGTGTTGCCCGTCGTAGCGGTACAAACCCGTCTGCGAGGCAAACCAGACAAATCCCGTATGGTCCTGCGCGATACACTGGATGTTGTCGCCATGGGGCAGGTCGAATAATTCGAAATAGGGTTTGAAAGCAGCAATGGGTATATGTGATGGCGTTTGGGCAGACAAACGCCATGCGACAGCAGCACATAATGCCGCCGAGCATAGTAGCCGGGAAAGGAGGTTTGGGGTGGGCATGGAGGTTTAGCTTTTTGAGGTTAAATATAATGCCTAAGCCCACCCCACGTATTGATAAATGTCAGTTTTTCAATTGTCTGCTTTTTTGTATTATAAGCCCGCTATTTTCAATATTTTAGAACAAACACTGCCGGCTTCATTGTGAAGATTGACCACATACCAACCGTCCTGTAGCCCGCTCAAGTCAATGGTATAATACGGGTTGCCTTCGTCATGCAACTTTCCATTGTAGAGTATCCGCCCGAAAGCATCACTGAGCGTGACAAAACAATCGCCCCGTAATTGATCATTGAGGTCTATTTTCGCTACATCCTGGGTTGGATTAGGGCTTACACGGAGAACTTGCGATGGGGGTCCCACAAGGCCGGTGGTGGTGCAATGATAAATTTCAACGGTCGAAAAGGAAGACGGAGACACCAGATCCCAGCCGCCGGCAACCAATACGTAATCCCCGTTGGCTGCCACGACATGATTCATGAGGGGATGAGTGAGTTCATCGCTTGCCCATTCTCCAGTGACGGTATCAAATACGTCTACGCGGTTGCTGGCACTCGTCCAAGCGTTATTATTGAGATCGAATGACCCTCCCCCGGCAAAAAATACTTTCCCACAGGCTGTTGCGGCATTATTGAGGAAGGCACGCGATTCTGACAAGGTTGATATCGTCCAGGCGCCCGTATCCAGATCGTATATATCAACCCTATCGGTAGGCGTATTGTCGAAATGCATACCTCCTGCAATATAAACGTGGTTTTCTGCCAGAGCCACCCCTGAAAATAACTTTGGGTCAGGAAGACTTTGAGCTGTCCAAATACCCGTAGCCGCATCGTAAATATCCATCACGGCTGCTCCGACAAAAATCAGCTTTGAACCGGAAGCTACTGCCCTGACAACCCCGGGTTCTGAAAGGGAAGCTGTAGTCCATGCACCAGTAACGGTATTATAAATGTCCACAGCTGCGCTGAATTCGCCCGTCGCCAGATTTGCGCCGCCGGCAAAAAAGACCTGATTGCCGTAGCCGATTGCCGCTACGTCAAATTTTTGTTCCGGAAGCTCGGTTGTTGTCCGGGCATGGGTCAACGTATCAAAAATATCGACCCTGGAATAATGTTCAAACGTAAAAAAATTAATGCCGCCGGCAAACAGTACTTTTCCTCCTGCAGCCCCCGCCGCTACAAATTCTCTGGCTACGGATAGTTCTTCTAAATCCCACACGCCTGTGACGAGATCGTAAATTTCAACTTTGTCGGTAGCATTTGTGTCGGTAGCGCCGCCGCCAAACCACACTTTTGAGCCATAGGCTACGGCGCCCATCGAAGTTTTTCCTTCAGAAAGATTGGTAGTAGACCACTGGCCGAAAGTGGTAATGCCATACAGTGTCGCAAAAAAAAGGGTAAATACTTTTTTCATGTTTCGGGTTTTTAACGATGAAAAGGGCAGACAGTTGTGTCCCTGAACTGCCCTTGTAATGTAAAAAACTTAAGTCGGCTATAAATTAGCCTGCAATGCCCCCCTTTATGCTTGGACAAATCTTGCATGGATGGGAAAAGTATTGCATTTGCTATATTTGAATGCTAAACAGCCTCCCCAACAACAGGAGAAATCAAAAGAGAACAACACCCCGACAACCGACAAACCGACAACCGATAACCGACAACCGACAAACCCACAACCCACAACCATGCGCCTCCCCCTCCTCCTAACTCTCGCCCTCACGGCATTTTCGGCCCAGGCCCAATGGCCCGCCCTCGAATGGTCTACTACCAACCCGCTGGCGGTAAAAGCCGTGGTGGCCAGACAAGCGGGCGAACCAACCCGCTATACCCTGCCCGATCTGCCCATCCTC
>JAEUUQ010000261.1 GCA_016787505.1 Saprospiraceae bacterium
GGCGGGTAAATTTTCAAAACATTCAGTGTTAAAATAAACAACGGCATTTGTTTTAAGCTTTGCCGTAAAACAAATACCCCTGTCTCAGGTCGTACGTTAAAAACACAACCGACCGCATAAAGGCTACACGGCAAGCAAACAGCCCTGGAAGCTGATTTTTGTGCAATGGCTTGAGAATAAAACATTGGCCCAAAAAATGGAGCGTCGTTTAAAAGCTATGAAGAGCAGGAAATATCTGGAAGATTTGATCGGGTCAGTAGCTAATGAATTCAACGAGAAAATCTGGGAGGGCCGGTAGTTCAGTTGGTTAGAATACCTGTCCCGATACCGGCGGAGTTTGCCGGTATCGGGACAGGTTTATTTTATTATTCTTCCGAAGGTTCCATCATCTTGCCGAGGAACAACACGCCATTGCTCTTATTTTCCCTGATCAGGAAAATAAAGGGGCGGTTAAATGATACATACACGTATTGCGGCACGGAGGTAGTTTCGATACCTACAATTGTAACGGCGGCAGCTTCGGTGCCTACTTCGTTCACTTCCACAAACGATTTGTGTTTGACCAGGCTGATGAACAGGTTATCGTCGGCGATATTGCTGAAATCGGCAAAGCCGGGGCGGAAGGCCAGGTCCATACCCATGGCGATAAGGTGATCGTTGAGCACTTTTTCGTATTCCATCTTAAAGCGGGGCATGTACATGACCACTTCCTGGTTGCTGAAGTTGTGCTGCCAGTCATTCCAGGCGCCGCCCTGCAAGTCGTTGATGAGTTGGTCGAGCGAGTAATTTTCTTTGGGTAATAACAGCGACATTGAAAATACTGAATCGGCATAGGGCAGGTCGACGGCCTGTATTTTGTCGTTTTCAAAATAACGCATCTCTGCTTCTCCACCATAATTCATCAGGTGAACGGGGACAGTAGTACCATCGGCTTTGTAAAAATCGCCGGCAATCGTTTTGTCTTCGTCAAACTGCTTGCGCCAATCGCCTTTGAAATAAATGGCATTAATGAGATACATAATGGCATCGGGCGAGATCTCATCAATGATTTTGGGGATTTTGCCCTTGGTTTTGTCATTCACCCAGCCGTTGAGGATGTTCACGGAATTGGGATCTTTAAAATCGAGCGGATTCACCTCGCTATCGTAGTACTCCTGGTTGGTGTTCAAAAACGGCACTTTGACGGGGTAGGTTTTTTCGTACCAAATGGAATTTGCCGGGTACATCTGCACGTGCGGATCGAGCAAGGGCAGCGCAGTAAGCACGTATTGATAAGCGTTATTGATCTCGTCCATGCTCAGATCGAGGTATTTCATCGTGTTTTTCATGCCCTCGCGCGTGGCGCCGGCTGCCCCGTTGGCCGTCATAGACAAGGCGGTGTTGATGCTCAGAGGAGAGATGAAGATGTTGTCATTCGGCTCTTCCTGGTGCAGTCGTTGAAAGAGGTTGAACCCAAACTTGTTATTGGCTGCTACCAGTTCGCAAGCCACTGGGTTTTCCGCACAGCCGTAGTTGACGGGCCCTTGCGGCTGCGGTTGGTCGTTGTTTTGGCATTGTGTAAATAGCAACACGGCCACAAATCCGAGAATGGGTAATTTGCGCATGATGGGATGTTTTTCTTTGTAAGACGTAGTTGGCGCGGGGAAGGGTTGGGGATGCCGTTGTCGGTTGTCAGTTCTCTGTTGTCCGTTATCCGTTCCTTAACTTTACCAGTTAATCATAAACAGAGAACAGAGAACAGAGAACAGAGAACAGAGAACAGAGAATCACCCCCGTTTAAACTCCCGCAAATTCGTAGAAATGCTGAGGTGGTTTAGGCTGCCGGCGAGGTGATAATTGGTGCGGCCGTAATCGAGGCGAAATCGGTTGATCTTGATGCCTGCGCCGAAGGTAAAGCCGCTAAGGCTGCGGTAGTTTTCCAGCGATAGTTCTTTGCGCATGAGGTGGTTATAGCCGATGCGAAGGCGCAGGTTTTCTTTTTTACCCAATAAAAACTCCCCATTAAAAATGAAGTGGCGGAAAAGGTTGTCGAAAAACACGCTGGTTTCATTTTCTGATGGTGGGTTTTCACCAAAAAAGAAGGGGTCTTCTTCTTTTGTGTTGGGGTCATCGTAGGTAATATTCCAGCGTTGGAGGTGCTGGTAAATAATCGAAAAGCGGAAGGGCAGGTAGCGCAGTTTGCGCGACAAACCCAGTTGGACTTCAAAAGGCAGGGGTTCTTTATCGCCGGGACTATAGGTAGCGAGTTGGCTGCCCAGGTTTTTAAAAACGATAGAAATCGTGGTTCGCCCCGAGGTATCGTTATACGCGGCGGCCAGGTCGGCGGCCAGTCCGCTGGAGGTATACGACGCCAGGTTAGACGTAATAAACTTGAGATTGGCGCCCAGCGTGAGGCGGTCGTAGGCCTGGTAGCCAATGCCGGCTACGACGGCATATTCGGCTGCTTTGAAGCTGCCTTCGAGTTCGTTGAGTTCGTTGCGGGCATCGAGGTCGCCGTAGCGCACGTATTGTACGCCGCCGTGCAGGGTGGCTTTCATTTTGGACAGATGCTGGCCGTAGGCTACATATCCGTATTGGATGCCTGCCGGCAAAAAGCCGTGGCTAAAACCTATTTGCTGGTGCATATCGGCATTGAGCAACGAAGGGTTGGTATACGCCAGGTTGACGTCGTCGTCGCTCACGGCGATCATGCTGCCACCCAAAGCCGACACCCGCGCCGAGGGCGACAGGGTGAGAAAAGAGTAGGTGTATTGTCCGCCTATTTGCGCATGCAAGTTCAGGCAGGCTGTAAGTCCAAGAAACAGCGGGAGTAGGTGTATTTTCATAGCTTTAATCTTTTTTCCAAACGGTGCGGCAAACGCCCATTTCGCAATTCATAGTTTGGATCAGCGTACCTGATTCGTCGTATTTTTTCAGCAGGCCGTTTTCATAATCTCCGTCTTTGTAGGTACCTTCTGTTCTGAGATTACCATTTTTATAGTATTCTTTAAACGGCCCGTTTTCCAAATTGTCGCGCAGGGTGACCACCTCCATCAGCTCGCCGGTGTCGTAGTAGCGTTTCCACTCGCCGTCCATGGTATTACCCACGTATTGGCCTATCAATTCCAATTGTCCATTTGGGTAATACGCTTTGTACGGGCCTTCAAAATTGCCGTTTTGATACGTTTCTACGATCTGCGTATCACCGGTTTCGTAAAAGAGGATGCGCAACCCGTGCAGCGTATCGCCGGCAAAATTGGCCACTTCCAACAACTTGCCATCTGGGGAGCGTCGGCTAAATTCGCCTTCTTTGGCATAATCGAAGGCCCGGCGGGTGTATTTGACGACATAACCCGAGCTATCCGTGACTTCTACCGTCTGGAGCTGTGGCTTTTCTTCAGTGGCTTGATCTCCACCCGCATTTTTACAACTGCTGAGCGCTGCCAGGGGCAGCAAGGCTATTAGTAGATACCGCATGTACATCCGGATTTCGTGGTTGTTTAATGGTAGTAACGCCAAAATGCGCCAACGGTATACGCTGCCGATAAATTTAATGTTTGATGTTTGGTGCTTGATGTTGGATTTATAAACATCTAACACCACCAAGTCAAAACCTTTTGTCAAGGAATTCGATGCGATTGCGGCCCAGCGCTACGCGACCCTCGCGCTCCAGTTGCTTGAGCAGGCGCGACACCGCCTCGCGGGAGGCATTGAGGTCGTAGGCGATTTCCTGGTGGGTAGCTTCGATGGTATTCGAGCCCTGCGCGATTGCTTTTTTCTGCAGGTAGTCAACCAGCCGGTCGTCCATGTGCTGGAAGGCGATATTGTCGATCGTATTGATCAGTTCGAGCAGGCGTTGGTCGTAAGCAGTCAGCACAAAGTTTTTCCAGCTCTGGTAGCGGGTCATCCATTCGTCCATGTAGCGGGTAGGAATGCCGATCAGCAGTACATCGTCTTCGGCTACCGTTCTGATCTCGCTTTTTTTGTGCATCAGGCAGCAGGTAAACGACATAGTACACGATTCGCCGGGACGCAGGTAGTAGAGGAATAACTCGCGGCCGTCTTCGTTTTCGCGCGATACTTTTATACTGCCGTTTACCAGCAAGGGCATCATCTTGACGTAGGCGCCCACATCCATGATGGTTTTTCCGGCCTTAAACTGATAGATCTCACCCACCGTGGCAATTTCTTCCTGCAAGGGTTTTTCTGCCAGTTGCGGGTAATGCTTGCGCAAAAGCTCGATGATCTCTGGATTGAAAATTGATTTGGTCATATTAGGCTGTCAACTTATGATATTCGCTTTGACGGATCGTATTTTACGTTGATATTAATCCAAATGGAACGCGCCAAGCGGAAGGTATACACAAAAAAGAACACCATCACGGCTATTAACATACCAAAAGAAGCCGCAATACTCCAGTCAAATACCCAGTGCAATATGGCTACGAATCCAATTGAAAACCATCCGGTAAAAATATAGGAAATAAACATGGCGCCATAATAAAAACCCGGCTCGGGGTGGTAGTTCAGCCCGCAGTGATCGCACCTGTCTTTCATATCAAAAGAACGCTTGAAAGAGAACGTGGGCGTGTAAAACATATCGCTTTCATGGCATTTGGGGCATTTTAACATAAAAATACTATACCCCTTGCTGCCTTTATCGAAGATACTCATGTGTTTATTTTGGATGCAAATATGAAGAAAATTTCATGATTCTGTTCTCTGTTCTCTGTTCTCTGTTAAAGCTTAATTAGCAAAGATTATGCACAGATAACAAGAACGGACAACCGACAACGGATAACTGACAACCGACAACCTCACATATTACATTGACAATTTTCCAGGCATTCAATAATCAGAGACACATCTCTTTCTTTGAGAGAATAGAGCATACTGCGGCCTTCGCGTTTTACGGAGAGGATACCTTTGATGCGCATATTCTGGAGGTGGTGAGAAGTCAAGGACTGTTCTGTGCCGAGCATATCGCAGATTTCAGTAACCGACAGCCGGGGGTACTGTTCGAGCAGATGCACGATGCCCAGCCGGATGGGATGGGCAACTGTCTTCAGGATAAAAGCGATGCGTTCGAGCTTTTGCACTTCTTCCTGATTGATCGGCGCTGATTTTATTGCTTCCATGGGTATAAAGGTATCAAAGTACGCATAAAGAAACAATGAATTGGGCCGAAATGTTGTGTGCCGAAATACCGTGCATAGGGAATTCTTTGGGCTTAGGATGCTGACTTATTTGCGTATATTGGGTTGCATAGTATCGGATAATTCAGGATTTTGACAAAAAAACCAAACGCACATGCCCTCAGTACGCTACTTCATCATCATGTTCGGAATGTTTGGGTTTGCGATGCTGTCGCCGGTTTTCGGTCAGCAACCCGTCGACTCTGTTTTTGCGCTTATTTTCAGGATTTCGGCGCAAGAAGCGGAGGCGCTTTACAAACCTGAAAATCCGGCGCTCTCCGATGCTTTTTTACATACACTGGCTGACAGCACGATGCTGCCCGCTAAGTGGCGTCCCTCCATCCCCGGCCATTACTTGCTGGTATACGCCAAAGGAGAGCAACTCGCCGGCGAGTTGCGCAGTTTTGTGCCCATTTATGCACAGGTATTGGAAGACTACCAAAACCTGTCTATTCAGGTTTTTGACGCATCGGGCCGGGCGCTTAGCGATGCGCAGGTATGGATCAACGACCGCCCGGTACCTTTCGATTCCGCGCTGGGACTTTATCAATTGCGCCATTATAAAAAAGACGGCTTCCTGAAAATAACTGCAAACGGGGATACTATTTTTTACAGTGTCGACAACAACCGGGAATACTCCCCGCTTCGCCAGCGCTGGCAGCGATTTAAAAATTCAAAAATAGGCCGTTGGGGGGTATTGCCCGGCATTGTCGGTATCAGACTTTATCAGGCGACCAAAGCGCTGATCCGCGGCGGCAATCCGAAATACTACCTGAGCTTCGGTCGCCGAAACAAGCCTTTCGGCGGCTATATGGCGCTCAACAAACCCCGCTATTTGCCCGGGGATACGGTGAAAGTGAAGGCCTATATCGCCAATCCCCGCCACAAACCGCTGCGAAAACCACTCGACCTGATGTTATTCGCCCCCGGTAAACCGACGACAAAACTAACCCAAATTAAACCCCAAAGCCCCGGCAATTATAGCTACGAATTTCCGCTGGGCGATTCGCTCAAACTGGACCAGATATATTACCTGCGTTTTGTGACCTCCTACAAAAAACGGGAGGTAATGCAGTGCCAATTTCAATACGAAGATTACCAACTCGACGAGACGAGCTACAATCTGTCTGCGCCTTATTATTGCCGCAAAGGCGAAAAACTGCAACTCGAAGCCTGGGGCAAAGACCGCAACGACATTTTTGTGGCCGACGGCGAAGTACAACTCGCTGTACTCAATACAGGTATTTCTGCCATGTATGACACCCTGATAAGGATACCCGATACGCTCTGGACCCACCGGCTTGACCTGCGCCCCGGCGAAAAAACCCCGATTATTGTACCCGATTCTATTTTCCCGGCGGCTTTGATCCATGTGCGTATCGACGCACTGTTTCGCAACAGCAACGGAGAATTGCACAAAAATAGCGCTACCGTTAATTATATCAACCAGGAATACCGGCATCAACCCAGTGTCCGCCTTTGGCTGGAAGGGGGAGAGGTGTGCGGCGCCTATTTTGGCTCGGGAGCTACACCCGATACCGTAGCTGCTACGCTGGTCGTATTGCTTCCCGGTGGCAAAGACACCGTGCATCAAGCTGTGACATTGCCCTGTCGTTTTCCCCTTAATCCGGCTTATCGGGGCTACGAACTCCATGTAAACGGCACAACAGCCAAATATGACCTGCAGGACAACTCAAGAGTTTATGTCAGAGGTTATCGAACTGCCGATTCTCTGGTTTGGGTGTTGTATAACCCGCAGCGGCTTCCGGTGGCCTACACGGTATGGGACGGAAATTCCATTTGGGAACGCGGGGTCTGTACGGAAGATTCGATGAAATGGACCCGCCAAACCCATTCTGCCCAAACAATGGCCGTCCAAGGCCACTACACCTGGGGCGGCGAACCCCAAGAAATAGAGGAAACCTATGCGCGCTACGACAAACTCTTGCGCATCAGGCTGGAGCAACCCGATCTGATAGCGCCAGGTGAAACCGTGCAGATAAAAGTGGACACCAAAGATTTCAGGAATAAACCGGCCAAAGGCGTGCAGCTCGCAGCCGGCGGCATCAATTCGCAATTTATTAGCAAGGGCAATTACATAGAGCCACAGATTACTTACAGAAACCGAAAAAAAGCCATCATATTCGGAGAATTCAGCGCCGACCGCCTGTCCCGGCGTTCGCTTCAGCAACCGCTGAGTGCCAGGTGGTATCATAAACTGGGGCTCAAGGACCAACTTCACTACCGCATGCGCTTCGAAGGCGACGGCGTGTACTCGGAATATATTGAAGCGCCAGCCGACACTTTTTATCAGCGCGTAGCCCAGGTGGCGCCTTATCTAGTGAAAAACGGCCGTTTGCAGCCGGTGTATTTGGTGTATGTAAATCGAAAGCTCGTGTACAGCGCCGACGTAGACGACATTCCGCCGTACAGTTTTGTAGGGGTTGAGGGTAAAAACACTATTGTAATAAGAGGACGTTACGCAGAGTACTCCATAGCGGATGTAACACTCAAAGCCGGACAAAAACTGGAATTGGCCATCGATGTGGATCGCTATGCCGCTTCGGCAAAAGCCTTGAAGGTAAGCGTCAAACCGATGCTTAAAGAATGGACGGCTTTTGAAAAAACTATACTCAATCAGCATACTTTTATATTGTCAGGAGTACTGTCGGGACAGGTATATTACTTGTGGAATGACAATTCGAATATTCATTTTATAAATTCAAATTTGCGCAAGCAAACACTGCGGGTAGGGCCGTTTACGCCCAAAACCCAATTGTATTTGCTCAAGCAAAACGACTTCCAATCCAGGTTTGAATTTGAACCGGGTTTTACTTACGTGGTCTCTCCAAATCGGGAGCGGCTTTACGCCAATACGCTTTACCAGAGCAATAAGACCTACCTTTTGTCGGAAAAACTGGCGCCTCGCGAGCCGGGCGACCTGTTGTTCCACCCTGCGCAGGTTAAAGCCAGGATACCCATCGTACCTCGTATTCAATACACCCATTCGACGAATACCCACCAGCCTAATCAGGGCAAACTCCATTTGGAATATGGAAAAACAGGCGACCCCACACTAAAGGCCGTTTGCTGGCGGGGGCCCGATAGCGTGTTACAAATATATTCGGGAAATATGCGCAAGTGGTCGGGGCTAAAACCGGGAGAATACACCGTTTATCTGGTAGCCGAGTCAGGTTATGCGTATTTGAAACGCACTATTGAAATCGAATCCAATTCCACTTTGTGTGTGCGCTGGAGCGGAGCGGGATTTACCCCCGACAGCACCGGCGCCGTCACCTGGCCTTTGTTGTACCAGCAAAAACCCGAGCCCGGTCTGTCGCAAAAAACCAGCGGCTGGAAATACGGCGGCAATTGTGCTTTAACCGGCACCGTAGCGGATGCCAACGGCGAACCGCTCATCGGCGTCACGGTAATTGTATATCGCGATGATATTTTGATAGCAGGTACAGTTACGGATCTCGAAGGCAACTACCGGCTGGACAATCTGCCGGCGGGGACATACGATGTGGAGATCAGATTTACGGGATTTACCACCCAAAAGACTACCGGAGTAAATATCTTGAATTGGGAAGACAATCGATTCGACCAGGTACTCGAAACGCCCGATTATTCGCTGTCGGAAGTCGTCGTTGTGGGTTATTCTGTTGGGATTGTCAAACAAAATGCCGCGCAGGGTAGTGTTATGTCTGTACAAGACATCGCCGACCTTCCCACTCGCAATATCAATGCGATCAGCGCATCTACCGCCGGGCT
>JAEUUQ010000288.1 GCA_016787505.1 Saprospiraceae bacterium
TCACATTGACGATTTTCACCAGTGTGGATTCCCAGGTGTTGAAATTGGCGTTGATGTCGGCAATAGTTGCTTCGCGCGGCGTGGGGCTGTTGCCCGAGCTGATAACCGTCGCATTGGCGTTGGGTACATTGTTGACCTGCAGCAGGCCGTTGAACTCCGACAACTCCTGTCCGGATACGTTGATTTCAATTTCATCACCCATTGAGTAGGTGTGGTCGGCAGTGAAACGCACCACGATACCGGCGGTGGCGTCTTGTACGACTATGTTGCGGGTAGTGGTGTTGTTATTAATGCGGTCGGAAATGACCACGCCTTTGATTTTCTTCAGTGCGGGCGCCGAGGTAGTGGCGCCGGTAAAAAGGGCGCGCAGGTCGTCCAGTTCGATCAGCTCGGGGTCGCCGCCGCCGCCCGTTATGACTACGTCGTTGGTGTTGCGAATGATGACCTGGGCCGTATTAAACTGGGAAACGATGGCCGTCACGTCCACTTGCCCGGTGGGCAGGGCGTTGGTGGCAAAAGAAGCCTGTGTACGCGTAAACAAGGTAATCGAGCCGGTGCCGTCAGCGAGCGTACGAGAGCCGGAATAATTGGTACCCCCGCTCAACGTAGCGTTTTTGATGACGACGAGTGAAGATTCCCACGACTCCAGGTTGGCCAGTACTTCGGCTACCGTAGCTACACGCGCTGCGGGCTGGGGCGCCGTGCCGGTTTTGAAGCCGTTAGAAAGTGCCACGTTGACTTGCAGCAGTCCGTTGAATTCTGACAATTCTGCGCCGGAGACTTCTACTTCGACTTCATCGCCCAGGCCAAATGAGTGTACGCCTGAAAAACGCACGACGATGCCGCCGGTAGCATCCTGCAAGTATAGGTTGCGGCCGTCGGTATTGCCGTTGTCGGTATCGGAAATAGTAACGCCTTTGATTTTTTTGTTGGCGGGCGCCGCTGTCGTACCTGCATTAAACAGGTCGCGCAAGCCTTTGATATCGGTCAACTCTGCCGTACTGCCACCTCCGCCGCAACGGGCGCCGGCAAATTGCACGTCAGTGAGGTCGCGGATCAGCAACTGGCGGTCGTCGCGGAAAACACTCATGATAGCCAGGATAGCGCCGTTGCCTGCCGGCGTTTGCGCAGCGGCAAAATCGGCATAACCGCTGGAACGCAACAGTAACGAATTGCCGTCGCAATCTTCCAGTGTGCGGTTTTCCGAGAAGTTGTTGACGGGGTCGGCGTAGGTCACCAGCGTATCGGCAGCAATAAATTGCACTTCTTCGAGTGAGATAAGCGTATTGAGCACTTCGTCGAGGAAGACGTCGTTGCTCAGCTCATCGATGGTCACTACCCGGGGCTGTATCGTATAAGACCCGTCATCCTGTATGCGGATAACGTGTTCAGCAATTAGTTCTTCGGCAATCGTGCCATCGACTGTACCGTTGAGTTGGTAAAGTCCGTTATAGTCGCCGATATACAAGCCCTGGCATTTTATGGCTACTTTGCTGCCGGCCGGGAAATCATTATAAAGGCCGGTTGCTTCCACACGTACGGTGATGCCGGCGGTTTCATCCTGGATGACGATCTGCTTAAAAAAGTTGCCCGAGCGATCGTCAGCCACTACGATGCCAGCTACAATCATATCTTCATCGATACGCGAAGCCGTATTGCCGATAGTGTGTTTGAGTTTCAACTCGGCGATCGTAGCATTGGGGGTGATGGCGGGTAATTCCCGCACAGGTGGCTGGTCAAATTCGAGGTCGACGCAGGCCCAGAAACCGGTGAGCATCCAAACGAAGGCGAAAGCCCAGCCAAAATATTTTACGCGAATCATATTGATTGATTTAAGTAAATGCAAAAGTTGATTAAATTCTGGCAGCCAAGCTGATGAAATAGGTCCTCCCGTAACCGTAGAAATAGCGGTTGGGGTGTACGTTTACGTTTTTATTTTCAAAGTCGAAGCGGAATTGTTCGTAGCCGCCGACGATAAAGTCCTTTTTATCCAGCAGGTTGCTGACGCCTACGTTGAGGTAGAGGAACAGGTTGCCGAATTTCCAGGATTTGCCGCCGAAGAAGTCCATGGTGAAAGCGCCGGGGGCTTTTTCCTGGTTGATGATGCTGTTCCAAAGCGGCGAGCCGGGCTCCACATCGGGTACGGCAGAACCCGTAACGGCATCGCTGGTGCGGCGTTCGGGGTAAATATCGATCCAGATATTGTCGAAGTAGTTGAAATTCAGGTTGACAAACCAAAAACGCTTGGCGTTGTAGTTGATGCCGAAGGTATAGGCCGACTGCGGCGTATTGGGTATGTAGAAGTTTTTGGTGTACACGATATGTTCCGACAATCTGGAGGATGACAAATCGCTGTACACCGTAACTACCGGGCGGTTGGTATAAATATACTGCCCTACCGCCGCTACTGCGTTGAGTTTCAGGCCGGGCAGAACGGTGACTTCACCGGCAATTTCTATGCCGGTATGACGGCTGTCGATGCCGCTCATGATATAGTTGACAAATTCGGCGTCGTCATCCAGGAAAAAGCTGCGCGTATACAATTGGTTTTGGAATTGGGTAAAATAAGCCGTCAATTTGGCCTTTACGTAAGGCGCTTTAAGGAGGTATCCCCCTTCAACAGACAGAATTTTTTCCTGTTGCAAGTCATCCACAATATCATTGCGCGAACGCGGAGAAACGAAGATATTGCGAAGGAACGGCGCCCGTTGGGCATAACTGCCGTTGAGCAGCAGGTAATTGCGCCCATTGAGTTTGTAGGTTACGCCGGCTTTGCCGCCAAAATCGAGAAAATCCACTTTATCGGATTCGCCCGATGAATTGCTCGGAAAACGTCCATTGCGTACCAATCCTTCCCGCCAGTAAGACACCAGGGTGGCATTGGCCGCTGCAAAAAAGTCGAAATTGGTATAGCTGAAATTGGCTTGCGCCCAAGCGCCCGTACGGCGCGAGTGCGTTTCGTAATTGTAGCCGAACACATCGCCTTTTCTGACCAGTTGGTTGGAGATGTCCAGATTATTTTGATAATAAGCGGTCGAATTAATAGGATTGTCAGATTCTGCAAACTTGTCAATATTGACATAAAAATCGCCTCCCAGCAGATCGTCAACCAATTTGTAATTGTGATTTCTGAACCACTGATAATTCAAACCGCCCACGAGGCTGGTATGTTTGCCCAGCTTGTGCTGCAACCAGGTATTTATGTTGGCCACTTGCCGGTCGGCGCGCCGGTCTTCAACAATATACTGCGAACGCAAGCCGGTGATCGTGTTGCCTGTGATGCCATCGGCATTTTCGATCGTGACCATATTGCCATAGTTGGTATTGTATAGGTAATCCCAATCAATTTGGATCAGATCGGGATTGTCGAGAATGAGTTGTTCTACCTGCGCAGCTTGTTCAGGATCGTAGAAGCTGGGTAAATTGCGGTAGTATTCTGGTCGCGGGTCGCGGGCTTCGTACCAATCGAGCGCCGTATCTCCGTCGCGGCCGAATTGCCACGAAGCGGCGGTAGTGAGCGTAGTGCGTGGAGCTATCTGCCAATCGTGGCGCAGGATGGCCATCGGCTGGTGGGTGCGGGCTTCCTTAGAGTTGCGCACTTTGCCGTTTTGATAGCCCCAATTGGGGTTGTAAAAATTGGTACCGGCCAGGTCGTACAATTCTTGCACGGCGCCGGCGGTTTTGCCACGGCGGGTCGGGGCGCCGAAAAACGTCAGATTGAGGCTATGCTTGTCGCCCATTTTTTTATCTACCGACATAAAATAGGCCCAGGCGTCGTAGTAGGTGCCGGCTATATAGCCTTCCTCGCCCCAACGGCGCGACCCCGATAACGATACAGCCCATCCGCCGGGAAGTTGCCCGGTTGACCAGGTGGCCATTAGGCGGTTGCCGTAAGTGCGGTTAGACAAGGCGTACGATACCCGCAGTTGCTTTCGCTGATAAGCCGCGCGGGTATCTACCAGCGAAGCTCCGCCGATAGAACCAAAGGTATAATCGGTTGGGGCCAGGCCGATGCTCACGTTGTTGGTGCGCGTCACGTCGTTGAGGCCGCCCCAGTTGCTCCAGAAAATGCCGCCCGTCTCGGAGTCGTTTACAGGCACACCATTAAACAAGACGGTCGTGTAGTCTGAGTCGTAACCTCTGATTTGAAAGCGGGCGGGTCCGAAGACAAAAGCGGCGGTAGAGGCAAACAGGTCGCGCGAGGCGGTGAGGATACCCGAGATATTTTCGCTACCGAGTGTTTGCGACTCGTCGGTAGTGAGCGTAATCGTGGGGATGAGGTCTTCGGCGGCCAACTGGTCGGTGCTTTCCTGGGGGTACAAGTCGATGGTACCCACGTTGATCTCGGGTTTG
>JAEUUQ010000336.1 GCA_016787505.1 Saprospiraceae bacterium
TGCTGTCACGCGCGTCTTAAAAGCCGATATAGATCTTTTTATTGAAGAAAATATTGCCGAAAGCGACGTGCGCCTCAGCGTGATGATCACCGAAAACGGCATCGTAGACTACCAACTCACGCCCGATGCCCTTATTTCGAATTACGTGCACCTTCACGTGTTGCGCGATATGATGACCAGCTACGACGGCAATCCGCTCACGGAACCCCTTGTAGACGGCGCGGAGATCAGCAAAAGCTATACCCTTACGCTCCCCGACGGCTGGGTGGCCGACAATTGCCATATTGTGGCGTTTGTGCACTTTGGCGGCGGCTCGAAGGAGGTGTTGCAGGCTCATGAGGTGGAAATAACAGAGTGAGCGCTATTCCATGGTACACCCTGGGTTAGTTTAGCGATAGGGTTTAGTGCTTGCGCAGTTTAGCGATAGGGTTTAGTTTTTTTCGTAGTAAAACTAAACCCAATCGCTAAACCCAATCGCTAAACAGCAAAGCCCCCATCACTCCACCCGTTTCGCCCATACCCATACCTGGAAGCCGTAGGTGCCCAGCCAAAAGGCGAGGGCGGCGAACGAAAAGGCGCTTAGTCCGGCAAAGAGTTTGTCGTCGAGCATATTGATATTAAAGAGGTGGTAGCTCACAAAATCGGTGACCACAAAAACGGTATGAATACAAAACAGCACAAACAGGATCTGGACGAGCATGCGCAAGTACAGCACCTGCCTGATCTCCTTGGGATGGGTGGCGGTTCTGCGGCGGTGTTTGATATAGCGGGCTGCAAAATACAAATACGCAAAAAACGTAGTGAGGTATAAAAATTGTTCGGAGGCTCCAAAAAAGGGATTCAACGGCTGCCGGTCCATCCCGCTTTTATAGGCAACAGGCATAAAAAACATTACTGCAAAAAACAACAATTGCCCTGCGGGAAGAATAAAGTGTTTGATATCGCTGCCCCGGAAACGGTAGGCGGGGTAGAGCGATATTTTTACATAATAAAAAAGTAAAGTGGGAAAGGACAGCGTAAAATAGATAGGCAAAAACTTCCAGGCGGGATAGAATTTATAGAAATGGCTGATCACAAAAATGCTGTTCAGCAGCGTAAGCGCTATCGAAGCCAGCAATGCCCCGTAAAATAAATTAGCGCGTTTGTCGCCTGATTTTTTTATAAAAAACAAAAAACTCATACCCAGGCATTGCATAACGCCTGCTGTCATCATCAACAGCAGCAGGTAGAAAAAAATGCTATGCGGTTCCTGGCCGGGCATAAATTATTTTTAATTCGGGAATTCCTTCCGCCAGGCGTGGAAGATGGCATCCACCGAGGGATTATCTTCCCAACTGTCGGCAATATCGTCGATGGCCAGGATGCGGTCGAAAAGGACATCCTGGGCTTTGCCTTCGGCCAAGGCCCTGCTATAGGGCACGTGGCTAAAACTCACCATAGTATACATGGGAATAAACTGGTCGGGATACTTTTCGTGTAAATGGGCGGTAATTTGCTTGCGCAGCAAAAAGTCGGGGTCGGCCACCAGGTCGCGCATTTCCACAAAATTATTGAGTGCCAGGTCGGCAATGGCATTGGCATCGGCGGCCCTGCTCGAGCTAAACTCAGGCAAGATGCGGCCCCAGTCTTCGCCGTAGTGGTCGGCCATTTCATCGAGTATGGTGCAATCTTCGAAGCCTGCATTCATACCCTGACCGAAAAACGGCACGATGGCGTGTGCGGCGTCGCCCAGCAGCAACGTGCGCCCTGCTACTTCCCAGGGCGTGCAGCGTACCGTAACCAGCGCGGAGGTAGGGTTGTGATGAAAATCTTCGAGCAAGGTGGGCATCAGGGGAATGGCATCGGGAAAATTGCGCTCAAAAAAGCGCATCACCTCGTCATCGGTATTCAGGTGGTCAAAAGCGTCTTCGCCGCCTTCAAAAGGTAAAAACAGCGTACAGGTAAAGCTGCCGTCGGCATTGGGCAGGGCGATCAGCATAAAATTGTGGCGCGGCCAGATATGCAGGGCGTTGAGATTGGGCATCGCATGGCGGCCGTCGTCGGTAGCGGGTATCGTAAGTTCTTTGTAGCCGTAATCGAGAAAAGACTGCGAATAGTTGAATCGCGGGCGTTTGAGCATGCTATTGCGCACGGCTGAAAACGCGCCGTCCGTGCCGAAAATAAGCGGCGCCTGCATCTGAATGCGATCGCCGGTGGGGATATGTTCGAATGCGGCGATATTATTGTCGAGGTCTACGCCGCGGCATTTATGGTCAAAATGAAATTTTACATTTTCAAACCGGTCGGCGATGCGCAACAATTCGAGGTTGAGACCGCCTCTCGAAACAGAGTAAATAGCCTGCCCGGTCTCGCCATAAGGCTGGAAGGTGAGTTCGCCCGACAAGCTGTGTATCATGCGGCCGTACATGGGGATGGCAACCTTTCTGATCTTGTCTTCAATGCCCGCTTTGCGCACCGCTTTCCAGCCCCGTTCGCTCATGGCGAGGTTGATAGAGCGCCCGCCGCTATAGCCGGCGATGCGCATATCGCTGCGTTGTTCAAAAACTTCGACATCGTAGCCACGCTTAGCCATAAAAATAGCCCAAAGCGCGCCCACCAAGCCCCCGCCTGCAACGATTGCTTTTTTATTGGCCGTCATGTGTGATTGATTTAATCAGTTAGGAATCGTGGTTAACTTAAATCGTAACTGTTTAGTAGGGTTTAGTGCCTTCGGCAGTTTAGTAGGGTTGAGGGATACTAGTTATGAATCAAACATCAAACATATCCCCTACTAAACCCTACTAAACCCTACTAAACCCTACTAAACCCTACTAAACCCTACTAAACCCTACTAAACCCTACTAAACCCTACTAAACAATTACCTTATATCATAAATCGCAAGGCAATAAATTGGGTAATAAAACCTACGAAATAACCTCCATAGAGGTCGGCAGGTTCGTGAGCCTGCAACAACAGGCGACTAGTGCCCACCAGCCCTGCTACTACCAACACCAGCATCAATACGATGTTCATATTGAACTCGTAGGCGCCCAGCCAGGCCGTCTGCAGCGTGAAGGTATCGTAGCTAAATAGCAGCATGGTAATGATGACCATGCCCACCAATCCACCCATGCCCACTGCGTGCGCGCTGATCTTGCGGAAAATATTGAGGAAAAACGATACAAAAAGCGCGATGACCGCGCCCAGTAAAAAGGTAGTATACGCTGTGGGGATCAGCGAATTATGAAGGAAATTGTAAAAAATCCACAGATAAAATACACCGGTAATAATATAGGGGC
The DNA here is from genome assembly GCA_016787505.1 of Saprospiraceae bacterium. Taxonomy (GTDB): domain Bacteria; phylum Bacteroidota; class Bacteroidia; order Chitinophagales; family Saprospiraceae; genus JABWBR01. Next base: position 3,280 of record JAEUUQ010000336.1, read on the forward strand.
CTATGCGCTCGTCTTTGTCGCGCATTTCCAGTGTGCTGATCATGCCCAACATGCGCAACATGACTATAGCTACACCGGGAATGAAAAAAGTAGATAAAAAAATGCGCAAAAGAAGCAATTTGCCTGCCGCTTCTCCTATGCTGTTCACCCCAAAAAGATAGGGGTTGACCAATAGCAGTAAAGCCATCATATAGGTAGGCATCAACAGCGGATGAAAGAGAATTGAAATTACTTTCGCAAGCATGCGGAGCATAATAGCCCTTTTTGGTGCAAATTCGACGTGCAATATACGCAAACTTTGCAGACAAGGTTATCTTTGGCAGGGCTGTTCTCTGTTGTCAGTTCTCCGTTCTCCGTTGTCCGTTGTCGGTTCATTATCTTTGCCAGTTAAACTTAACAGAGAACAGAGAACAGAGAACAGAGAACAGAGAACAGAGAACAGAGAACAGAGAACAGAGAACAGAGAACAGAGAACAGAGAACAGAGAACAACATGACCATCCCTGAATTCTTACAAACCGAAATATTTCGCTTCGGCGACCTGATCGTCACCGTAGGCGATGCCGTGTCGGGCGGGCTTACTTTATTTGCCATATTGGCGGCAGGATACTGGCTGATTGTGCGGGTACTGCCCCGTTTCTTCAAGCGCTCGCGCATCGATGCCGCTGATCGGCGCCGAATAACGTTGTCGGCGCTGATGGCCTTGTTTTTCCTGATCACCCTGGCCGTCATGCGCAGTTCGGGTATTAACCCCGAGTTGTGGCGCGTAGGTGAGCGCGTGCTGCGATTGTCGCTGGTGGCCGAGGTATTGTTTATTTTGCAACTGGCGCGGTTGCTCGATACCATCATCGAACTTGTACTGGCGCGCAAATACTCGCGGCGGCATCGCGAAGACGGCCTGGCGCCGGCGCGGAACGCCAGCGTAGCGCGGCCCTTGCTGTACACCCTGGCGGTATTGCTGCTCATACAGCAATTGGGGCTCAACTACACGCTTTTTACGTTTAAAAGCGGCGGCAACGTGGTCGATTTTAAGTTGTCCAAAATTATCGTGGCCGTAGCCGTTGTATTTGGCGCCCGACTTTTTTATTGGGTACTCACTCAACTGGCCTTGTATACATACTACCGCCGCCACCGCATCAACGAAGGATCGCGATATGCGGCCAACCGGCTCCTGGCCTATTTTATTTACACGGTGGCCGGACTTATGGCCATTGAAATGCTGGGCGTGCGCCTTACCGTGATATGGGGCGGCGCAGCAGCCTTGCTGGTAGGCATAGGTCTGGGCCTCCAACAGACGTTTAACGACCTCATCTGCGGTATAATTCTCCTTTTTGAACGTACGGTTGAAGTGGGCGATGTAGTAGAAATGGACGGCATGGTGGGATCGGTCAAACAAATCGGACTGCGCACCTCCCTGGTAGAAACCCGCGATAATGTGACGGTGATTGTGCCCAACTCCATGCTGATCACTGACAAGGTGATCAATTGGAGCCATTTTGACGACAAGGCACGATATAAATTACAGGTCGGTGTCGCTTACAATTCCGACCCCCAACTCGTAAAACAGTTGCTGCTGGAGGCTGTTTCAAACCACGACACGGTGCTTGCCAATCCTGCACCGATCGTCCGGCTGGTCAATTTCGGCGAATCTTCGCTCGATTTCGAGGCGCTTTTCTGGACAAAAGACCTGCTGGAAATCGAAAATATCAGAAGCGATATCCGCTTTGAGATTGAACGCCTTTTCCGTGAGAACAATATTGTCATTCCTTATCCGCAGCGGGATGTGTGGGTAAAGGAAATGCCGCCGATACCTCCTTACGATAAGTAATAATAGCATCGGCTAATACGGGATTGTTGCGTTGTAGATTGCGCCAGCGCAGCCATTGGCGCAAATGCCCGAGTCTTTTGGTATAAATGCGCGCCCACCAGCCAAAAGGCGCCAGGCTCAGCAAGTAAATCCAGGGCCAGGGTTGGGGCAATATCCAGGCTGCGAGGCGGTATTGCAGGTAATAAAACAGGGGGAAAGCGATCAAGCCGAAAGAGATTTTGACCGTTGAGTCGTATCCCACATAAAATTTGAATACACGCACCAGTTGAGCCGGCACCTCTGTAGGCAGCCAGTTGTTGAGTCGCCCCCACAAATAAGCGGGCCACGTCAATACCATCCACAGCCAATCAGTTGTTTTCGGGTGGCGATTATGGCTAATACGCTGCATAGTTTCCGGCAGCAAACCTGCGCGGGATAGCGCGTCGGCGTATACCGATGTTTTTTCTTCGAGCGTTTGGTATACGGCCTGGTCTTTTCGCAGTGCGTCAATGAGTTGTTTAGTTTGGTAAAACCGCTCTTCCGCGCTTAGGTAAAAAGGTAAAAAATACTCGAGTTGTCGCACCAGGCTGTCCTCATTGTCATCACGCGTATCAATGATCAGATCGCGCACTTTATTTTCCAGGTCGGTAGTAAGTTGACGGGCCGCCTCCATGTGATCTTTGCGGAATAAGTCTTCATACGCGCTCACATGCAAGTGTTCGCCCACCAAAATAGTCACCTTGCTGCCCGAATGATCGGGGCGGTCGTAGTTGAGGCCGATGGGTAAAATAGTAATGCCGGCCTTGAAAGAGGCTGCATTTTCGGCAGAAAGCACGATACGTGCGGTGCCGGTGCGGAAGGGTCGAAGGCGTCGCTCGACAAAACTACTACCTTCGGGGGCGATATACATAGCGCCACCGCTCAAGAGGTGTTTCTCACTGCGGTCAAAAGATTCGTTGTTGTCGATAGTGAGTTTGGTGACGTCTTGTTGTCTTTGAATAGGCACGCAATAGAGCGTATCGAACAGCCAGGCCATGAAGTGGTTGCTATACAAACCGGCATTGGCCAGAAAAAATACCTGTTTTTTTACTTGGGCTGCCGGTATGATGGCATCAAGGGCCGTATTGGGGTGGTTGGACACCACGATAGCGGGGTTTTTGAAGGCCAGGCGCTCCTTGTTTACGACTACTGTTTCGGGATAATAAATTTTTAGCGCCAGCCTGACTATCTGTTTGAGAAACGCATAAAGACCACGTAGGAAAGGGTTCAAGGTTACACTTTGAAGTTTAACAGAAAATCTTTTACGTCCTGGTCGAAGCGGGCGCCATCGTCGCCGTGGAAGGCCACCTCTATAGGCAGGGCAAATATAGGCAATCCCGAGTCAGCGAAAAAATCGCGGTGTGATTCCAATCGCACGGCGTCTTTTTCGGTGGTCAAAATGATTTTTCGCGGCGCACTCAACGCATTGAAAGTGCGTTGCAGGTTTTGTATGTCATCGCTATCGAAATAGTGG
>JAEUUQ010000614.1 GCA_016787505.1 Saprospiraceae bacterium
AACCAAGGCATTAATAATACGGGGATGGCAATGGCCCTGGTTGACGGCTGAATACGCCGACAAAAAGTCGTAGTACTGCTTGCCCTCTACATCCCATAAATGAACGCCTTGGCCCTTTGACAGCACCACCGGGATCGGGTGATAATTGTGGGCGCCGTAACGGTCTTCTAAATGCATCAAATCCTGTGAGGACATTGTAAATTCCTTTATCATAATAATCTGATTTTATCTTGTTGGTGGCGATATTTTTCCCATTGATCAAGGCGGAGAATCGTTACCCCCCCTTCGATCATTTCTTCGGTTGCAGGCCTCATCTCTCCCCGGCAGCCATCTAAAAAAACATACGTATCAAAACCCGATTCGAGGGCTTGCAGGGCGGTGTTTTTTACACTTGTTTCTATGGGCAATCCCAAGATATACAAGGCCGTGATGTGTTTGCTGTGCAAGTAATTGAGTAAGCCGGTATCTATTTTCTGATCCACATCGGAAAAAGCGCTGTAGTTATCGGCTTGGGCGCTAGTGCCGGTATCAATGATCTTGTTAATTTGAGATATGTGTAGTTTTGGTGAAAATTCGGCGCCAAAGCTTCCCTGAACGCAGTGCATCGTCCAAAGTAGTTGCGGTTGACCGTCTATCTCGATAATCTGTCCGGGGCGCCTCCAGGGATACATAGCGGCAAAGCTGCTATGATCGGCAGGATGCCATTGCCGGGTCGCTATGACCTGTTCAAAATCAGGAATAAGGCGATTGGCTACCGGAATAACAGCGTCGCCTTCGGGTACTTCGATTGCACCGCCAAAACAAAGATCGTTTTGCAGGTCGATAAGGAGTAAAGCCTTCATAACTGCAAAAATAACCGATTTACACCAAAGTTCCGTCTTTCATTTCAACCCTTCTATCGCTCATATGCGCCAATTCCTGGTTGTGGGTAACGATTACAAAGGTTTGGTTAAAATCTTTTCGCAGATTGAAAATGAGTTGGTGTAACTCTTGAGATGACGCCGAGTCGAGGTTTCCGGAAGGTTCATCGGCATATACGATATTCGGCTGGTTGATAAGCGCACGGGCTACCGCCACACGCTGCTGTTCGCCTCCCGACAACTGCATCGGCTTGTGTGTGAGTCGCTCAGAAAGCCCGAGGTAATCGAGCAACTCTTTGGCGCGGTCTTCAACTTTTGCAGGACGGTCGCCTTGTATCAGCCCCGGGATACACACGTTTTCGAGGGCTGTAAATTCAGGCAATAGGTGGTGAAATTGGAATACAAACCCTATGTGGCGGTTTCTGAAGGCCGCCAGTTTTTTGGTATTTAGCTGAAAAACTTCTTCGTTGTTGAGCAACAGCTTGCCGCTGTCAGGACGGTCGAGTGTGCCGAGAATATGCAATAGCGTACTTTTGCCTGCGCCCGATTTGCCGACTATCGATACGATCTCGCCCTTCTCCACCGTAAAATTAACGCCCTTCAGTACGTGAAGCGAGCCGTATGATTTATGAATGTCAATAACTTGTATCACCGATTATATTGGTTTGCGCCGCAAAATAGCAAGATGTAGCACAAAATCAAAACGATAGCGCTTGGCCTTTTGAAAGGAAGTACTAATTTTATGACCTTCATAATAGCTACTATTTTGCAAAAGGCATACAGCGACCAGGAGCTCAACATATTATTGAAGTCTGATAGTGAGGCTGCGATTGAGTGGATGTTCAAGCGTTATTATGCTTTTTTATGCCAAGTAGTGTATAAAATCATTCCCAAAGGCGAGGTTGCCGAAGATATCATTCAGGAACTTTTCGCCGACCTGTGGAGAAAAAGGGGGCAACTGGAATTCACGGGGAGTATCCAGGGATACCTGAGAAGAGCGGCGGTCAATAAAACGCTGAACTATATTCGCGACAATAAATTCAGGTTTGAAGAAGAAGAGCAGATCGCCGAAATGCCGAGCGATCACTCGCCCGCAGGCGCTCTGGTAGAAATGACGGAGTTGCAGGAAGCCATTGACAAAGCTGTAGACGCACTTCCAGAGCGCTGCCGGGTGGTTTTTGCACTCAGCAGGTTCGAACAATTTTCTCACCAGGAGATCGCGCAACAATTGGGGATCTCGGTGAAAACGGTGGAAAATCAGATTACCAAAGCGCTGCGTTTTCTCCGCGATGAACTGGGGCCCTACATTAAGACGGATAGCTGACAATTCTATTTATAAATATTAACCAAGTAATAGGGGCTACGTATGTTGTGCGTGTCTTGGAGGTGAAATGCAGACTCACAAACGTGAGCGGACTGATTTAGCGAACAATTGTAATGAGCAAAGACAGAAACATAAAAAAGTTTATCCAGGATATGGAAGGCAGAAAAAATGCCCATATTCCCACGCCGACCCAATCAGGAACCGACCCATTGGAGCAGATATGGAATTGGACCGGCGAGTATACCGGTAAATTTAACCCCGATACTGATGCCGCCTGGAAGCGCTTTAAAGCCGATCGAGATAACAAAAATTCACCCTTGCGAGCTGTACACCGCCCGGCACAACGCTGGTGGTCATATGCTGCCGCTGTGTTGTTGCTCATCGGGGGCGCAGGTATTTGGATGACTTATTTCCAAAAACCTGTTATACTGATTGTGCAATCCACAGATACACAAAGAGAAGTGCAATTAGCCGACGGTACTTCAGTCGTGCTTAATAGCGGTAGCGAATTGCGCTACCCCGCCAATATAGCAACTGCGTCGAGCAGGGAAGTGGAACTGGTGGGCGAAGCATACTTTGATGTGGCCCACGATGCAGTCCGGCGCTTTGTAATACACACCTCCACTGCCGATGTGGCCGTACTGGGTACAGCTTTCAATTTGCGCGCGGTACCCCAGGAATCAACGGTGGAAGTGGAAGTGGAAAGAGGATTGGTTGAACTCCGGGCTACCGACGGCGGGCATGCCGCTCGAATCAAACCCAGGCAAAGGGGGGTGTACAACCCCGGCGCCGGTATATCTATTCACAAAGAACCTTCGCTAAACGCCTTATCCTGGCGCACCGGCAAACTGGTCTTCGTAGGACGCCCGGTGCGTGAAGTAGTCAAAGAAGTTGGCCGTTATTACGGCGCTACTATCGATTTGAGTACTTCAGGTATAGGCGATTGCCCGTTTACCTCTAATTTTGACAAGGTGCCGCTAAATCGCGCTTTGGACGCCATTTCCGCTGTGTACGGCGCGAAAGTGGTAAAAAAAGACGCTTCACACTTTGTATTTAAAGGTGGTAATTGCAGTCGATAGTCAAAATTTTCTTTTTTTTCGCTGCATGTCGCTATTTTAGCATGAAATACACGAATGCCGTTCGCAGCGTGTAAAGGTATTGGGCCGTTATACCTCTTTGCAACTACCTGTATTTCATGAATCAGTGCTACACTATTGCTTTTTTCTTTTTGCTGGCCGCTTGTGCATCTTGGGGACAAGCTCCTCTGCAGCAGCGTATAAGCCTGCAGGAAGGCAATGTGCAACTTGTGGATGCCTTGAACGCATTGGTTGTGAAGGCTAATGTTAAACTCGTCTTTGACCCGGGTATTATTCCCAATACACAGGTAAACGCCACAATACAATATAAGCCATTAAAGGAGGTGCTCGACAGTTGGTTGTCCGGCACCCGGGTTCGTTACCGACTTAACGAAGATTTGATTTTACTGGAACAAGCTGCCCCACCGCCGGTTTCGGCTTTTACCGTAAGCGGTACCTTAAAAGATGCCTTCAGCGGCGAGCAACTAATCGGAGCATTTGTGAGGGATAGCCTCAGCGGAAAAACGGCAGTGACCAATGAGTACGGCTTTTTTAGCCTGTCGCTGTTGGGCGATAAGGCACTGATACAGTGTTATTACCTGGGTTATGAATCGCTTAGCGTCCCCCTGGATGCCCAAAGCGCCAAATCGCTGGTCTTTTTGTTGAGCCCCTCGCCGCTTTCTTTTCCTGTGGTTGTAGTGCGCCCCACACTGGAACAAACGCCCGCTTCAGGCAGTGATGCACAGATTATCAAAGGCGAAGACCTGAATCTTACTCCTTCACTGCTTGGCGAACCCGACCTGATACGCATGCTCCCGCTGTTGCCCGGCATAACTACCGGCACCGACGGTGTAGAGGGAATTCACGTAAGAGGTGGCAACCCCGAACAAAATCTGGTGCTTATTGACGATGTGCCGGTGTATAATATCTACCATGTGGCCGGTGTATTTTCTGTATTTAATACCAGTGCCATCCGCACGGCAGAGATCATCAAGGGCGGCTTCCCGGCCAGGTATGGCGGCCGCTTGTCTTCGGTGCTCAATGTGCGCACCAAAGAAGGCAATAGCCAGCGCTATAGCGGTGAATTCAACCTGGGTATGCTGGCCCTGCGCGCTACGCTGGAAGGGCCTATCGTAAAAGACAAGTGCGCCTTTTTTATTTCAGGAAGGCAGTCTTTTTTGGATTGGTACATCCGGCCCTTGTCGAGTTATCTGAAAGAGAACAGAGGGGAACGGGGCGACATCGGTTACCAGTTTCACGACCTCAACGCCAAGCTGCATTACCGGTTTTCCTTTAAAGACGTGCTTTACCTTAGCTATTACAATGGCAGCGATTTTTACAACAACGACGGATTCAGAAGTGATACGCTCTTTTTTTTGGCCAATAACAAGGATACGTTGCGGTACCGCTCCGATCAGAGTTATGTAGAACAACTGGAATGGGGCAACAAAATTGCCTCCCTGCGCTGGAACCACATTTTCGGAGACAAATTGTTCTCAAATACAGTGCTCACCTATAGCAAATTAGAGGTAGGTCTTCATTATTATGATACGGATTCGGTGGTCAACCTGCGCAACCAATCGACAGAATACAAAGTCTTTAATATTGGTGATTTCAGATCGGCCATCGAAGATATAGGTATAAAAAGCGATTTTGACCTGTCGATGACCGACAAACGCACCGTGCGTTTCGGGGCTGGAATAACCCGGCGCTTTTTTTCACCTGGCGCACTGGCCTACGACGACGGTATAGGCAATGTAGATCCCGGCACGATTAAAAACGAGTCGATCGGCACATTCGAATACTTTGCCTATTTGGAACAGGAATGGCGGCTCAAAAACGGCGGATTAATCAACGCAGGAGTACATGGCGCCGGTCTTAGGGTGCAAAATAAAAGCTATTTTTCACCGCAACCCCGCCTCGCAGCCATGCTTCCATTGGGTAGGGCCACGGCACTTAGGCTCTATGGCAGCCGTATGACCCAGTTTTTGCACTTGTTGTCGAGTTCCGGCATCGGCCTGCCCACCGATCTTTGGGTGCCCGCAACCGCTAAGATTAAACCGGGACAAGCCTGGCAGGCCGGCGCGGGGTTTGACGTCGAGATGAAGCGATTATTTGATTTTTCAGCCGATGTATACTTCAAATACATGACAAACCTGGTCAGCTTTAGCGAAGGTGCATTTTTCCTCAACGACTGGCAGGAAAACGTGACAATAGGCAACGGACGTTCTTACGGACTTGAATTGATGTGGAAAAAAAGCACGCCGAAAACAACTGCCTGGGTAGCTTATTCATTGAGTTGGACAGACAGGCAGTTTGATAATATTAACTTCGGTCGCCGTTATCCGTTTAAATATGATAGGCGCCATGATCTGAAAATTGTAGTATCACAAAAACTAACTAAGTGGCTCAGTGTATCTGCCGATTGGGTGTTTAGCTCCGGTTTTGCCTTTAGTATCCCCTTGGAGCAGTTTAATGTGGATCTGACTGACATTATTTTCCCTCCGCAAGTAGTGGGAGCGCTCGCTTTCGGTAATAAAAACCAGTACAGGATGCCCAATTACCACCGGCTTGATCTTAGCGTAAATGCAAATTTTGGAAAACGGAGCCTGCGCCATCGCATCCAATTGGGGGTTTATAACGTTTATAACAGACGTAACCCGCTGTATTACAATGTGCGCACCCGGTATGTAAACGAAAATTACGCCATCAGGGCTAAAAAGGAGTTTGTGCAAACAACGCTGATTCCATTTTTGCCCTCGCTAAATTACGCGGTATCTTTTTAATGAAAATAGCTGTTATGCGGCTTTGGATGTTGTTATTAGGGGTAATGTGTATAGCTGCTACCTGTGAAAAACCGGTAGAATTAGGCCTTCCCTTGCCGGATCCTAAGCTGGTGGTGGTGAGCAATTTTACAACCGGTGAAGCAATGCGGGTGAGGGTTTCCCGTAGCCGGTCTATCCTCGATGACTCGCCCGAAGACTATATCGCCGACGCAGTGGTGGAATTGTTTAATGAAGACGATCAATTTATCGAACAACTCAATCTCGTCATTCCGCAGATCAACCGCGTATCTCCCTATTATACCACCCAAGGCACAGCTTTTGTGCCGGGAGAAACCTATAAGCTAAAAGTCAGTGCCGCGGGGTTTGAACCGGTAACGTCGAACAGCGCGATCCCGCCCCGTATACAGATCCAGCAATTTTCAGTATCGGGACTTACCTCCGGCCCTGGAAGCCAACCAGGCAGCGTGCGCTACGATTACCAGGTCTCGCTAAGCTTTTCCGATCCCGGCGCGCAGACTAATTACTATCACCTCAATTTTTTTCAGGAAGTACAGGATATTATTGTAGAGCAGAGCTACCTGCAGCCGGTTGTGTTTAGCCCGTTTACCGATAATAACTATTTACTAGCCTATTTCGCAGGAGGGGTACTTATAGAAGATGAGCCCTTTAACGGCCAGACTATATCGTACACCTTCCCCATGTCAATTGAAATCTATCCTTCTTATCAGTTGCTCGGCAAAATTTATGTGGAGTTGCGCACCACATCCGAGGAATATTATCTCTTCCACAACTCGTTGAGTCGCCAGCAGACCAACAACAGCGGCACCAACGGAGAGCCTATCTTTATTTACAATAACATCGAAAACGGCCATGGCATTTTTGCTGGGTATAGTTTCTCACTTGACTCTCTTAATGTAATTAATTGATTTTTAATTGATTAATTATTTCATGCAGTAATTTGTTTTACTATTATAGCTATTGCAAAATAATAATTGGCAGATATTAATTGGCTTGAAAAAAAAGAAATAGCAGGGTAGGGGGGAGACCAATAATCGGTGTCTATACTCTTGAAACAGCCAACTATCATTGGCGAGGAAAGCACTGATTTTTTGCATTATTTAAAAACGGGCATTATGGGAGTCGATACACAACTCGATTTTTGGGCACAAATTTCTTTTTTTAATAACATCACCCCAGCTGAAAAAGCCTTTCTACAAGAGGTAGCTACATACGAAGTCAAACCCAAATACAGCTTCATCTATCTTCCTGGAGATCTCTCGGATACCGTATATTTTCTGGTAAAAGGCGCAGTCAAGATCGGCACGCATTCTGCCGACGGTCGCGAAGTCATCAAATCGCTGATTCACCCCACCGCCTTGTTTGGCGAAATGGGCCTGGTCGGCGAATCACAGCGCCAGGATTTTGCACAGGTGCTCAAAGAAGACGTACATCTCTATGCGGTGAAAGTGGATGACTTCAAAAAACTGATGCGCCAGAATTTTGATTTGTGCAGCAATATCATGACTTCATTCGGCAACCGTCTCATCAAGGCGGAGAACAAGCTGGAGTCGCTGATCTTCAAAGATGCCCGTACGCGCATTGTAGAATTCATCAAAGAATCGGTAAATATCCGAGGCCGCAAGGTAGGGTACGAAATGCTGCTCAAGCACTCCCTGACCCACCAGGATATCGCTAATATTACCTGCACTTCCCGTCAAACGGTTACGCTGGTGCTCAATGAGCTCCGCAAATCCGACCTGATCTACTTTAATAGAGGCAAGATTCTGGTAAGGGATATGGCGCGGCTGGCGTAGTAGGAGGGAGGGAGTGTGAGAGTGAGGGAGGGAGAGATGTCACCCACCGGGTATTCTCCAATGCCGTCACCTAGTCACCAACCCTATCCAGTTCACCGACGTCACCTTTTACGGATTGCTCTGCTCTTCCGCATTTAACTTAGCAAGATACTCATCCCGCAATGCTTCAAACGCCGGCATCTCGCCGGCGGGCAGCGGTTTGGCAGGAGGGAAATTCAGCCGGAGGTGGTTCACCTGTTGGCCGTTTTTCCAGAACCTGAAGCATACGTGCGGACCGGTAGCCAGACCCGTAGAGCCCACATAACCAATCACTTGCCCTTGTTGTACGCGCGCACCTGGGCGGATGCCCTTGGCAAAACGCTGCATGTGCAGGTACTGAGTTTCGTAGGTGCCGTCGTGGCGGATTCTGACAAAGTTGCCGTTGCCGGAGGTGAAAGCGGCTTGAGAGATCGTGCCGTCGCCTACGGCTAGGATCGGAGTGCCATAAGGCGCGGCGTAGTCGGTGCCGTAGTGCGGCCTTCTGTATTTTAAGATGGGATGTAAGCGACTCAGGTTAAAATGCGACGAGATACGCGAATACTTGAGCGGCGCGCGCAAAAACGAGGTTTTCATAGGCTGTCCTTTCAGATCGTAGTAGCCTTTGTATTCGCCGTTTTCATAGTAGATGGCGTGGTATACTTTTTCGCCGGTCTTGTAATAGGCTGCTTTTACTTTGCTGACTCCTACGGGTTTGCCTTCTACATTATGCTCGTCGTATACAAGTCTAAATTCGTCTCCTTTTTGCAGGTGATGGAAGTCGAGCGACCATTGCAGGGCGTCTTCCATTTTATCGGTGAGCTCGGCGCTGAAGCCGTTGTCGGTCATGGTTTTCCACAATGAAGATTCAAGTATTCCCGCAGCGGTTTGGGTAGTGGTAGTCACTTCTCTTTTTACGCGCTCCACTTTGAGGTCGTCTTTGAGATGAAAGACGATGTATTCAAAGACGTTGGGTTCGTATATAAAATAATCAGCGCTTTGATTCTTGTCTTTGCTCAACACCGTATAACTATTGCCTGCTTTTAACTGCCGGATGTCGAATACGCCGCGGGCATTAGCTGCCAGTTTGTCCACTACCGGATAATCTACACGGTAAACTGCCAAAATATCGGAGAGTGATTGGCCGGAGCGGATGGTATTATCGGTAACCAAAAACGTATCTATGGCAAAGCCATAACGCATGGTGGGGATTTTTACCTGGAAGGCGCCGAGTTCAGCCGGCGCGTGGGCGGTAAGCAAGGAAGAACTGAGTTGGTTGCTCAGGCCTGATTTGACAAAAAAAGCGCCAAATGCCACGGCGCCGATGCCAAATGCTGCCCAAGGCAGGTGATTGCGGCGAATTCCTTTGATTCGCCCAAATAACGATGATGGTAGATCCACTGTGTTAATTGTTTATTTAATGCACAATGTTGAGTGGCGTGCAGTTTTTCCCTCGGCATGAAATGTCAGGATGTTGCAATCGATTTGATTTTTGTTTGCCGGGGGGTGCAAACGCCAAATGTTCAGTGGGACTAGTTTTTGCACAGGAGGCAAATATAGAATAGATTGGCTTTTTTCCATAAACAATTTTGTTAAAGTTGAGTTGGCAGGATTTCCCTACCTTTGCACCATGTCCACGTATAAATACGATCAAAGGGG
>JAEUUQ010000360.1 GCA_016787505.1 Saprospiraceae bacterium
CCAGCAATTCTTGTTTATCCGGGAAAGGCATAATTGTTCTTTGTATAAAATGAATTAATGCGACACATTCACCACTTGCGTGGGCGCCAGGTTTTCATTCCTGAGTGTCACTTGTTTGGCCACGTTTCGCGCTACGTCCTCAAAAGCTTGGGTCGTAGTGGCATCCAACTGCACGATCGCAGGTTTTCCTTCGTCGCCCGATTCTCTGATACCTTGTACGAGGGGTACTTGTCCCAATAATTCGGTATTAGACATCTCTGCCAGGCGTTTGCCACCGCCTTGTCCGAAAATGTAATATTTGTTATTGGGCAATTCTTGAGGGGTAAACCAGGCCATATTCTCCACTACGCCGAGTATAGGTACGTTCACAGAAGGGAGCAGGAACATATTCATAGCTTTCACGGCATCAATTACCGCTACTTCCTGAGGGGTGGTTACCATCACCACACCGGTTACGGGAACCGTTTGCACCAGGCTTAACTGAATATCGCCTGTGCCCGGAGGCAGGTCGATCACCAGATAGTCGAGTGAAGGCCAGAGGCAATCGTTAAAAAATTGCTTAATAATAGCCGACAAGCGAGGGCCTCGCAGTACCACTGCCTGTTCGGGTTCGATAATAAAACCGATCGACATCACATACAGGCCGTATGCTTCCAAGGGTACAATCTTGGGTTGGTTGTAAATTTCCTGTACCTGGGGTCTTTGTCCATTTAAGCCCAGCATAGTGGGTATAGAGGGGCCATAAAGGTCGGCGTCGATCAACCCCACGCTGGCGCCCAATTGCTTGAGGCCTAGAGCCAGATTGACGGCAACGGTAGATTTCCCTACTCCTCCCTTGCCGGAAGCCACCGCAATAATATTTTTCACGTGCGGCAATGCGCCTGTTTGCTTTTGTGCCTGCGGCGTGCGTGCCGTCATATGCACGTGTACGTTGGCCGTGGGGTACAATTCCTGCACGGCGGCAATACAGGCAAAATTCAGGTCGGATTTATATTCGTTATTGAGCGAAGGCAATTCGAGCGCAAAAGTAATATTGTTACCCTCCACGGACAGATCCCTCACCATACTCATGGAGATAATATCCTGCCCTGTATTGGGGTCAATTACCTTCGTCAGCGACTTGACAATTGCAGTGGTATCGATATTCATTAGCACAAAAGTGATATAAAAAAAACGAATGCGGCATTTGCCGTTGCAAAAATAACAACAAATCCGATGATCATACAGTTTACAGCGCGTACATACAGTATTCCGAAAATCCGTTTACTTTTGCACTGCTATGAAAGTACACTGGGACCTGGACAATTTGCCGGCATTCAAAAACGCGGTCATCACCATAGGATCCTTCGATGGCGTACATCGGGGGCATCAGCGCATTATTGAGAAAATCAGGCAGCTTGCCCAAAGCAACGAAGGCGAAAGCGTAGTCATCACTTTTCATCCGCATCCGCGCCAGATTGTTTACCCCAAAGACGGCTCTCTGAAGTTGCTCAATACGACCCAGGAGAAGATCAGGTTGTTGGAGCTATACGGCGTTGATCATGTGGTAGTGGTTCCTTTTACGGTAGAATTTTCACAACTGAGCGCCGACGAATACATACAAAAATTTTTAGTCGGCAAATTCCGCCCTGCATACATCGTCATCGGCTATGACCATCGCTTCGGCCTCAACCGGCAGGGCGACATCAATTACCTGCGTTGGTATGGCAAAGAGGCCGGCTACGAGGTTATTGAAATTGCGCGCCAGGAAGTGGACGAGATTGCGGTGAGCTCTTCCAAGATACGCACCGCACTGGAACAGGGCGATATGCACACCGCCTATTCGCTGATGGGGCATTACTACACGCTCAGCGGCAAGGTCGTGCACGGCGAAAAGATAGGCAGCTCGATAGGTTATCCCACGGCCAATATCTCACTTTCCCAAAAAGAAAAACTGGTGCCACCCAGCGGCATCTTCGCTGCTTGGGTATACCATGCCGGCAAGCGTTACCAGGGCATGCTTTACATCGGCAAACGACCCACGATAAACAATGCCGCCCAGCAAACCATCGAAGTCAATATTTTTGATTTTAACGAAGACATCTACGGCGAGGAGATACTGGTAGAGATGGTGGAATACCTGCGCGCAGATATCAAGTTTGAAAGCCTGGAAGCCCTTGGCCTGCAGATGTCAAAAGATAAAGAAAACTCCGAAAAAGTATTGGCTAAAAACGAAAAAGCGAATTTTCCGGGTAAAAAAGGAAACGCAAAATTGGCCATCGTAATCCTCAATTTCAACAACAAGCGCTATCTGCAACAATTTCTACCCAGTATCATTGCGCATGGCTCCCCCTTCCAACAGATATTTGTGGCCGACAACGGCTCATCGGACGAATCCCTGCGCATGTTATCGCAGCAATTTCCGACCGTAAAACGCCTCGATTTACAGCAAAACCACGGCTACGCCCAGGGATATAACCTGGCACTACACCAGATAGATGCCGAATACTATTGCCTGCTCAATTCTGATGTAGAGGTAAGCCCCAACTGGTTGCCGCCTATTCTCCAGGCTATGGAAAGCGACAAAATGCTGGCCGCATGCCAGCCCAAAATACTTGATTTCAACAACAAATCCCGTTTTGAATACGCCGGCGCTTCAGGCGGCTGGCTCGACGGGCTGGGATACCCTTTTTGCCGGGGTCGAATATTTGGAGAGGTCGAAACTGATAAAGGGCAATACGATGATATGCAGGAGGTGTTTTGGGCCTCGGGGGCGGCACTTTTTGTAAAAGCCCAGCTTTTTCACCAGCTGGGTGGTTTTGACGGCGATTATTTTGCGCACGCCGAAGAGATCGACTTGTGCTGGCGGATGAAACGCGCAGGTTATAAGGTAGCCGTCGTGCCCCAATCGGTAGTATATCACGTGGGTGGCGGCACGCTGTCGTATAACACCCCGCGCAAAACCTACCTCAACTTCCGGAATACGCTAAGTACTATTTTTAAAAACGAACCTGCACAAAAGCTGGTATGGCTGCTGCTCTTGAGGATGATCCTGGATGGCGTGGCCGGCGCTTTGTTTTTATTCCAAGGCAAATTTGCCCACATACGCTCCATCCTGCAGGCGCATATCAGTTTTTATTCCTGTCTGCCCCAATTGCTGAAAAAAAGGCGGCACAATCAGCAGTTAGTGCGCCAATTAAGAAAAAACGGACGGCCCAATTTAGCAACCGGCCGTTACCGGGGCAGCGTAGTGTGGCAGTATTTCGCCGTGGGTAAACACCGCTTTCAAGATCTTTTCCAATAATGCCTGCATGAAAACAACCATAGACATACTTTACGAAGATGAGCAAATGGTGGTGGTGAGTAAACCCGCCCTCATGCTGAGCATTCCAGATCGCTTTGATCCTGAAAAACCCAACCTGCACCACTGGCTCGAGCAACATTACGGGAGTCAGATATGGGTAGTGCATCGCCTCGACCGGGAAACCAGCGGCGCCATTTGTTTTGCCAAAACGGAAGAAGCACACCGCCATTTATCGCAACAATTTGAAAACAGGGAGGTGGAAAAAATATACCTGGCCCTGGTAGACGGAAGCCCCCACCCTGCCGCCGGTATCATCGACAAGCCTATCGCCCACAGCCTGAGCCAGCCCGGCAAGATGGTAGTGAATGCAAAAGGAAA